>CAZDXI010000354.1:0-3441 GCA_964509095.1 uncultured Rhodobacterales bacterium | reverse complement strand
CTCGAACACTGGACGGGCGTGTATGATCACGTGTTCTTCGCGCTGAATCCTCCGTTTCGGGTGCCTTGGGTAGATGGGTTACCGGACCAATTCAAAGTGTCGGAGGATGGCATCGACTATCTGAGGCCCTGCCCCGAGCTTTGGGATGTAGAGGGCGTCGATCTCGACAAGCTGATCCGCGAAACCGGGGAAGCTAGCACTTGGTCCAAGCAACACCAACGCCTCGCGCCAACTGTGCCCTTCGCGCGATTTGCCAAGTCATATTGGCTACGAACGCTCGCGTATGTCGAGCAATGTGACCCTATCGTTGTTGAAGCCATGGAAGCCGATCTAGACAGTTGTTGGTTTTGGCCAGACGACAACGAGCTGCCGCTCATCATGGCTAAGAAGATCGGCGCTTATTTCAACGCCATCGGCTGTGATACAGTTGCCGCCTACGATGAGTTTCGAATTGACGGTCCAAAGCCATTTTCAACCAACGAATTGTCCAACCCCGTCATTGATTTGACCGTTGGTTGCTATCCGACGGCAATTGGCTGCCTGCATGCACATTTCCACGGCGCAGTGATGATTTGGAGTTATCAAAACAGCACAACCACCATCGGCCTCACCGACGCGGCGTTCTCGCGCGCCGACCCGGAAGACTTCTTTGAGTGCATCCGGGCTACACCCGATATGAAGCCCGATTGGCTCCGCCAGCTAGAGGAGCATGACGCGGCGCGCTAATCTGCCGCGTCACCAGCCCTAAAGCAAGTCACCTGCGTCGAATTCGGACTTGTTGAACCCTTCCAGTGCGATCACCTGACCGTCGGCGAATTCGATGCGAGCGCCCCAAGCGCGTTGCTCCATCAACGTGTTGATCTGCGTGAAGGTCAGCCCGTAGGTCGACAGGTCCAGCAAATCCTGGCCATTGGTGAAGTCTTTGACGGTGTTGTACCCGCCCCCTCCGGACGCGACGGCGCGGAAATCGAAGACATCGGCCCCTGTCCCGCCGACGACGGTGTCATCGCCGGACCCGGCGTTCAGCGTATCGTTTCCGCTGTCGCCTGCGATGTAATCGTCTCCGCCGTTGCCAAAGATCGTGTCGTTTCCGGTGGATCCACGCGCATCGTCATTGCCGCCGCCTCCCGCCATAACGTCCGCACCGCCATTTCCGCGCATCAGGTCATTTCCGGACCCGCCGACAAGGTCGTCATTGCCCGCGCCTGCAAAGAGTTGATCATTTCCGACCCCGCCATCCAACAGGTCGTCTCCGTTACCGCCGTTGAGCAGATCGTCGCCGTTACCGCCGAACAGAAAATCATCCCCATCGCCCGCAATCAGCATGTCATCGCCGTTCTGGCCGCGTAGGCCGTCATTGCCTTCTCGACCGCGCAAGGTGTCGTCGCCGCTGCCCCCGCGCAGATCGTTGTTCTTTTCATCGCCAACAATCGTGTCGTCTCGGTTCGTGCCGTTGACCCGTTCGAAATCAGTGATGAACTGGCGTCCGCCTCCGGGCTGGATGAACCGTTCATTGAACAGATCGACCGTGACCCCGTTGGACGCATTGTCAAATGCGCTGACATCGAATGTATCAAACCCTGACCCACCGTTGCTGCGGTCATTGCCCAAGCTGGCAAACACAGTGTCCAGCCCGGAGCCTGCAAAAATGATGTCCGTGCCATCGCCTCCGTCGATTGTGTCGTTCCCGGCGAGCGACCGGATCAGGTCATCCCCATCAAATCCGTTGATTTCATCATCGTTTTGCGTGCCATCAAGGATGTCATCGCCGCCACCGATTGCCAGAACATTGATAATTCCCGGCCCATTGGAACCTGCAACAAGATACGGCACACCGCCAACAATCACGGTTTCAAGCCCACCAGAACCTTGGAACTCTGGCCCTGACACAGTTTGAACCGGGCTCAGAAACCCTGTTTCGCCTGACAAACTGCTCGTTTCGATTTCAAAGAGTTGCAGATCGGAACCGGAGTCTTCCAACGTGGCAAGGAATTGGCGGTCTCCGATGCTGATCACCTCTGCGGCGCGAGCAGCCGCAAGCCCGTCAAGAGACCGGATTACTTGCACTTCCTCTAGGTCGATTCCATCAAATCTGACAACTGAAATACTGCTGACATTTGTCCCCGGCAGATAGAAGTACTGGTCGCTTCCAATGGTCGCGCCTGCCATCTCCCAGACACCATTTGCCGCCTCTAGACCGGCAAGGCTGTCAACTTCAGAAAGCGCGCCGCTTGATGAAACGAAGAAAACCGAAACACCGCCGTCGTCATATCCGGACACTGCGATATAGTTCGAACCTCCCCGTGTGAACGCAACAACATCGACCGCGCCGCCGATCGCCAAAGTCCCATCGTCGTCCAGATTTGCCAACGGGGTCAGCGTCCCGTTGCTGGCCACGGAAAATGAACTGATGCCACTGCTGACATAACCCGCGACATACAAGAAAGTTCCACTTGATGTTTCAACGACGTCAAGCCCAAACGCCCGATCAAGGTTAAGGTTTACGTCCTCGGTTTGAAAAACGCTGTCGGCGAATGTCAGATACGGAGCGGACGCGGTGAGCGAAAACAGTGAAATCCCGTCATCGGTTGCGGCTGCTACCGCCAGAAACGGGTTCCCATCCACTTCGAACGTCTTCATCCCCCAGGCCCGGTCCAACGCAAGTCCGCCCGTGTCAGTGACCTGACCAACATTGGTCAGCGCGCCGTTATCGGCCATCGTAAAGACCTCTATGGCATCGCCGTTGGCTGCCGATGCATAGATAAATGTCGTTCCACCAAGTTCGAAACTGGCAATGTGCAACGCACCGGTCAGAAGAGTTGTTTCGTTGTCCTCGAACCTATCAACCAGCGCGAGGCTGCCTCCGTTTAACGTCGCCATGGTATGAATCCTTCCAATATATTTCTGTTTTAACTGCAATTTTCTAAAGTCTGGCGCTGAGTATGCACTATTTTTCGAATTCAGATAGTATGCTATTCCTGCCCACAACGACTGGTTGTGGCGACAGGCGACAACATGCGCAGTAGGGCTGAAACGCCCCTTTTACCCACCTCTGGCAGGGCTTATAAATGACCGCGCCTGAATGCTTGGGCCGAATCGCGGGCGACGTCCGGGTTCGTGGGGTAAGGAACGAGAATACCAATGGCACTCTTGAACGGTTTAGGCGGTTTGTTCTCGTCCGACATGGCGATTGACCTCGGCACGGCGAACACGCTTGTCTACGTCAAAGGCCGCGGAGTCATTCTGTCTGAGCCATCTGTTGTCGCCTATCACGTCAAGGACGGCGTGAAGAAAGTACTGGCCGTTGGCGAAGACGCCAAGCTGATGCTGGGCCGCACACCCGGCAGTATCGAGGCCATCCGCCCCATGCGAGAAGGCGTGATTGCCGACTTCGACGTGGCCGAAGAGATGATCAAGCATTTCATCCGCAAGGTTCACAAA
>CAZDXI010000353.1:0-3452 GCA_964509095.1 uncultured Rhodobacterales bacterium | reverse complement strand
CACGTTTCGATGTCCGATGCACCACAACTCGCTAGAAAAATGCACTCGGATTTCCCAAATCATTGAGTATCGAAGGCTTGTTCAGAACGGCTTGAAAACAACTTTGATCTGCAACTCGTCCGGCTCTGGCTGCCGGTCCAGGGCAGCTGCAAAGTCTTCCAAAGCGTAGCTTTGCGTCACACAGGCATCGCCGTCAATCAGACCACGGTCCAGCAAGTCCAAGGCCGTCCCGTAGGTGAACGGGGCAAGGTGACCACCAAGAATGTTCAACTCCTTGAACTCACCAAAGATGTTCAAATCAACACTGGCCTTTTCCTTGTAGACACCAAACACAACAAGAGTTCCCGCTTTGCGGACCAACTCCAACCCTTGCTGAAACGCGGCCGCTTGGCCCGACGCCTCTAGAAAAACGTCACAACCGCGCCCGCCCGTCAGGTCCATGATTGCCGTTTGCAACTGCGGGTCATCAGGGGCAAAGGCCATATCCGCACCCAGCTTCAATGCCGCATCGCGCTTGGCCTCACCGGGGTTCACCAAGATCAGCTTGCGCGGCGTTTTCAACTTGGCCGCTTGGATCATTCCCATACCAATCGGCCCAGCACCAGCGACAACGACGACATCATCAAACTGGATATTTGCGCGCTGAACCCCGTGGATCGCATTCGCCAGCGGCTCCACATAGCAGGCCGCATCCAAGGAAACCGCTGCCGGGACTTTGTAAATCACCGCATTGGCTGGATAGAGCATGTACTCGGCCCAGCCGCCGTCCAGCGTGGCTCCCATCACGTCCATTGTGTCCGTCAAATGATACAGCCCGCGCTGGCGAAAGAAATCATTGCCGTGGGTGACGTTCAGCTCGGCCACGGTGCGGTCACCAACCCGCAAACCATGCAGCTCGCCTGCACCATCACCAAGGGCCACGACCGTACCCGTAAACTCATGCCCCGGTACAAACGGAAAACTCAAACCCCAAGGCGCATTGTCTGTCCACATCGCGCGGTCGGCAGCACAGATACCAGAGGCATCGATCTTCACCAAAACCTCGCCCGCCTGTGGTTGCGGGACAGGCAGATCATCATGAAATCGGTGCTGGCCGCCAAACCCATGACAGCGAATGCCGCGCATCGTATCGGGGATCATAGCCCTTCCGCCTTCGCCAGTGAGTGGACCGCATCGACCCGTGCGGCAGACAAATCCTCTTCGGTAATACCTAGCTTTTGTCCCATCAAATCCTCGATCCCTTGGGTCAACGCCAATGCGTCGAGACCATAGTACCGCATCAAATAGGCCCGGCTGCCCCCGTGTGCATAGGTGTCCTTCAGGCCGAGCCGCTTCAGCTTTTTGCCCACACCGTTGTCAGCAATGATCTCGGCCATCAAGGATCCAATCCCGCCTTCTGTGACGTGGTTTTCAAGGGTCACAACCCCGCCTTTTACGCTGTTGATATGATCCAGCATGACGGCTTCGTTAAACGGTTTGATCGTATTCAGATGCAGGTGTCGGACGGACACGCCTGCAGCCTCCAACGCCTTGGTGGCACGCATGGCTTCTTCGGTCGTGATACCAGCAGTGACGATCAGGATATCATCACCCAACGAAATCTCGCGCATTTGCCCCACGATAATCGGCGTATCAAACAACCGGGGCATCTGGCCCCGCAGCACGCGGCAATAGACAGGACCATCGATACTATCGGCAGCCTCGCAAATGCTCTCTACCTCGGTCGCGTCGCCGGTCTCAAGGATCGTCATATTCGGAATCGATCGCATCACGCTGATGTCTTCAATCGCTTGGTGGGTCATGCCGCCGGGGGTCGTGATGCCCGGCAAGAACCCCATGATACGGACTTTACGACGTGGATAAGCGATCGACGCCATCAACTGGTCATATGGCCTGCGATAGGTGAAAACGCCAAACGTGTGAATAAACGGACGGTAGCCAGCAAGACCAAGACCACCGGCAAAGCTCATCATGTTTTGTTCGGCCATTCCAAGGCTGAGGAATTGTGCCGGGTGATTGTCCCGGAACTTGTCAATCTCGCAGCTCGACGTCAGATCAGCGGACAGGCACAACACATCAGGATTGGCGAGCGCGTATTCTTCAAAGGCCCGTTCATAGGGGCGGCTTACCATTTCCATCAGTGGGTCCCTCCGTAATCGACGGGATCAACCTTGAGCGATTTGGCGATCTCTTTATTGTACCGCGCGCGTTCATCTTCGGATTTGAAGCGGACGTAGTGTAGGCGCGGGAAACGCTCCATGAGGGTGGGCATACCGCGCCAAGGCGATGAATTGGCCAGAATGATCAGTGGCTTGCCTCGATGTGGTGTGCGGGCTGCCTCGCGGATTTCATCTAGCTTATGGGCATCCACCCAAACGACTTTGGCTCCGAATTGTTCCATTTTCGCGGCAATGTCTCCGACCTCCATGACCGAATGCATCGCCCCGTCGCATTGCTGGCGGTTCACATCCATGATGGCTTTGACGTTGTCGATCTTGTGATGGGCGCAACACTGGATCGCCTCCCAAGTCTGGCCTTCCTGCACTTCGCCATCAGACATGTAGACCCAGACGTTGCCCGTTTCGCCGCGTTTCTTACGCCCCCATGCAAGGCCAGCGGCGGTGGACAGCCCAATGCCAAGGGTGCCGTTGTGCACTTCCATTCCGGGGGAGTGTTCCGCGCCGATCATCTCTACCGATGAGCCGTCCTTATTAAACATCTCAAGACCTTCGGGGGCCATGCGCCCCACTTCGATCAAGGTGGCGTAGGCGACCAAGGCATAGTGCGCTGGGGCAATAAACAGGCGATCCAGATCCGGTTCAAAAGGCCCATTGTACCCAGCGCCCGTATGGTAGTCGGGGTTATCAGCACTGGGAACGCCTTCAAATGGTTTGGGGATCATTGGCAACGTGGGCGCGCCAAGGTTCAATTCCTCATTATAAAGCCACGCAAGCTGTTCTGCGGCAGAACACGCTTGCGACAAATACCCACCGTTGTTGCGCACAGCGTGCTCAAAAACGCGGCGGCGAATGCCAAGCGCGATCTCTTCCGTCGTCTTTGCGTTTTTCAACATTCGCGGCATACTCCGGGGGTGAAGGATCTGATTTTACATTACATATGTCAAAATGTATGTCTTTTGCAAATCTAATCAGGATCGCTGAGGACATTGAATGGCTTCCAAGTTTACCGCAGCGCATTGGGGGTCTTACGAAATCCAAGGGGACGACGATGATCCGCATCTGGCCCCGCTTGCGCGCGATCCACACCCAGCGAAAATAGGCGAAGGCTGGATGGATGCGATGCGCAATCCACGCACCCGGATTGCGCGCCCCGCGATCCGCAAAGGCTGGCTTGGCGGGCGCGATCACCTGCGCCATGGCGACGCCGCCTTTGTGGAACTGCCATGGGACGAAGCGCTTGATATCCTCAGCGGGGACCTCACCCGGGTGATC
>CAZDXI010000352.1:243-3453 GCA_964509095.1 uncultured Rhodobacterales bacterium | reverse complement strand
GCACAGCACTCATAATGCTGGGGTCGGCGGTTCAAGTCCGCCTCACGCTACCACTTCTCTTTCAGATACAGCGTCACTTCAATCTTTGCGCACGCGCAAAACTTGGTGCGCTCACCTCCTGACTTCCGTTCAAGATGCGCCATTCGTTCTGCAGCGGCCGTTTCCCGTTCGGCCCGAAGCGCGACCGGCCGCCCATCGTGAAAATCGTAGCCTCCGCTCAGCACATCAAGGTTAGCACCACGAATCCGCCGCAACAACACTCAGCGTCACCTCCACGACCCCGACACTGGGTCTGCGCACAGACGATCCCTACGCCTCCCCCTTTCCTTCTGCCAAAAATACCTCGGGGAGCGCGAGGGGCTGGCCCCTCGCAGGCTGTGCTGCATCCACGCTCACCTGCTCATATCCCAAACACAAACGCCCCGATCCTGTGTCCAGAACCGGGGCGTGTCTTGCAGGTGTCGGTACTCGGCTTAGCCAGCCATGCCTTCCAAAGCCGCAATGATCTGATCTGCGATAGGTTGCAGGATTGCGCCCGCACCGGACGATTCAATCGCCCCTTCGATCATCGGTCGGATGGACTCCAGCGCAGTGCTCACAATCCCCTGAAACCCGGTCTTCGCAGCGCCGCTCAAGCCCTCAGTGCTTTCGCTCAGCCCGGTGAACTTACCAGCCAGTTCCTGCAGCTGCGGGACAGCCGCCTGAGCGGAGTCCGCATCTGTGATCCCGGCAAACGTATCTTTCAGCGATCCGGTCAGATTCCCGAACTCCGACGCCACATCCACGTCGCCCACCATGATCTCCTGTCCGGCCACATTCGAAAGATCCACGTCCGGAGCGCCGCCTCGACCAAAGAAGTACCATGCGGCCAACGCAGCCACAGCGATACCGATAATCAAGGGCAGTTTGCTCCCGCCCGATTTCGCCGTGGCTTGTGCAGCAGTTGCCGCAGATGTCGCCGCCGCAGTTGCCGCTCCAGCACCGCTTGTAAGGCTGGATTTGAATCCCGCGAACAAGTCTGTTCCATCAAGGTCAGATGCCAACTCCGCAGGCATGGCCTGTGCCACGTTCGGGGCTTGTGCGGACAGGAAGCTCGCCAAACCAGACGCGTCCATGCCCTGTTCCTGCACCTGATCGCCAATGGACCCAAGTGCTGCTGGCGCCAACATCCCCAGAAGGGACCCGGCCTGATTTTCGTCCACGCCGCCATGGCGTCCAAGCGCCCCGGTCAGCGCGCTAAGGCCCTGTCCACCCAACAGACCGCCCAGCATGCTGGTGCCCGACTGGGCCAAGCCGTCAATGTCGCCGCCGCCGTCAAACATATCTGCCAGCCCGTTTGTGGATGGACGGTTCGACCCTGTGACAAGGTCCATGATGGCACCCAGACCGCCACCGGACTGCGATTTCCCAATCACACTGCCCAGAATCGCAGGAAGTGCCGCCGCGATAAGTTTGTTAACAACCGGTCCGCCAATCCCCATCTTGCTTGCGATCCGCTCGGCCACAGCTGGTCCGATATACTTCATTGCCATATTCACAAGGTTCATAGACTTTCACTCCCTCAAACACGTGAATGAGGCTTTCGAACACGCGATTGTCACGGTCGAAAGAACCCCCAACTTTGTGCGTTATACTGCAAATTTTTGCGCAACCGCAGGGGAAAAATGGATTGTAATCGCCAACTCGCCCCCAAACCAACGTCGTTTGCAGCCTAGGTTAGAGCCACTCGCGGCCCTTATAACAAGGCGCTCAACGCAATTTGCGAACCGCGTCCAACAAACCGACCTTTTTCAACAACCGGCCCGCTGTGCGCCGCGCAGTGTTGCCCTCGACCTCGCCCGATGGCTCCCTCAACGGCGGCACATCCGGGCGCGTCCCGCGCAAATGCACAAGCCGTTCAAACAGGGCAAACCGGTTATAGGACAGCGGCACCCCGTGCTCTTTCTGGTTCCGGTACAGCTCCACGCAGGCGTCTTCCCCCAGCTCGAACCCGAGGCCGCCGCCGCCTTTCAACTGCAGGCTCAAATCACTATCCAGCTTCAGATGCGGCAGTTCTTCTGCAGCAATCTGGGCCGCCTCGCGCACGGAATATCCCTGCCGCTTCAGCGCGCCCATGATATCCACAACCACTTGTTTTCGGGCCTTTTCCTTTTGATCGGCCTCGAACGCGACGTCCTTCTGTCCGCACCAGATTGTCGTCCAATTCTCGCGCCAGCCGCCCATCGCATCGACGGCGAAATCTTCGCCGCCGTCCCGGTCCACGGCGTTGGTCTTGGACCCTCTGTTGTCCCGCCGCCGTGCGCCGCCATAAAACTCGCCGCGCATCGGTCTCAGGGTCGGGAACAACGCCTCGAACCCGTCCGGTGTGTATCTCCAGAAATCCGCAGGTGCGCCGTGATAGAAATAGGAAAACGGGGCAGAGTGGAAAATAATCCCGCCCGGTTTCAACAAACGCAGCATGTTTTCCGCCGCCTTCCATGGCTCGGACACGTGCTCCATCACCGACACGCTCAGGATCGCGTCATATTGTTCGCCCTCAATGTGATCCGCGTCGCAGATATTGCACACGCGCACGTCGTCGCGCTCCTCCACCGGGAACAAGGACAGCCATTCGAACTCGAATTCCGGGAAGTGTTCCGCGTCCGAATTGAACGGCCCGCCCAGTTCCGCGATCTTGCCACCCTTGATTCCCGCCTCATCCAGACAGGCGCGAAACATCTCGCGCACCGCTGTGCGGCTGTCCACTTGATCGGCTTTGCGGGTTTCGGTGCGCACAAGCGCTTCCATCCAGTCGCACAAGGCGGCTGTGGAGTCCGCATCCAGCGTCCCTTTGCGCAACTTGCCCACGGATCGCCGCAACAGCGCCTTGTCGTAAATCGGAAAGTCAGGGTCTGGTGTACTCATAAAAACGGCTCCCGGACGTTACTCCGGAAACCTTTTCACAGCGCATTTACAACTGCAACGCGGAAGTCAGCCGCCGCGCACTGTGTCGATCATCAACTGCACATTCTCAGGATCCGCATCCGGCGTGATCCCGTGCCCAAGGTTGAAGATATGTGGGCCATTGCCCAGTGCTTTGACGATCGCCCGTGTCTCATCCACCAGCGCCTGCCCGCCTGTGACCATGTGGGACGACGCAAGGTTCCCCTGCACGCAGCCATCGACCTGCACATGCTTGGCGGCCCAGTCCGCGCTGACCGAGTTGTCCAG
>CAZDXI010000352.1:0-233 GCA_964509095.1 uncultured Rhodobacterales bacterium | reverse complement strand
CGCAATCCACACCTGTTGCACGCGCAAACCCGACATAGCCATCGCCCGCCTCGCGCGGGAACCCGATGACCGGGATATGTGGATACTTCGCTTTCAGGGCTTGCGTGATCACGCGGCACGGCTCGACCGCAAAGTCCTGAAAATCCTGCCCCTTGAGCGACCGGGCCCAAGAGTCGAAAATCTTGACCACCTCGGCCCCCGCGTCGATCTGCGCGGACAGGTAATCAATTGTG
>CAZDXI010000351.1:1439-3457 GCA_964509095.1 uncultured Rhodobacterales bacterium | reverse complement strand
AAGCGACCGATAAGCGGCCATCAAGTGCAGCCAAACCGTTGTACATGTCAGCCTCTGTGATGACCAAAAGCGATGACTTCAGGATGTTGTTCTTCCCGACGTGCACCATCGCACCAACATCCTATGACACTTTTTAGATCCGTCTTACCGTTGACAGATCGATCGGTGATTTGGTGCTCTAATCGGACCCACGTTCCACAGTCGTCATGTGCCTCGCGGGCTATCCGTCAAAAAGGCCATGAAAAGGGGCAGAGCAAGCGCCCTCCCCCTTCATCTTGCTATAAATATTCCCGCCGGAGGCTGCCTTGACCTCAGATCTCGTCAGGCAACACGAGGTTCAGCACGATTGCGACAAGCGCCGTCGGAGCCACAGCAGAGGTCGCCAGAGTCTTCACAACACCAGGCAAGTATTGCACAGCGCTCGGCACAAGGTTCAGCCCCAGACCCGCAGCTAGCGATACAGCAATAATCACCATGTTGCGGCGGTTCATGTTGACCTCGGTCAACACGTTCAGACCCGCGGCTGCGACCATGCCGAACATCACGATCACGCCACCGCCCAGTACGGGCAACGGCATAGATGCGATGACAGCGCCAATCTTGGGCAGCAAGCCACAGATGATCAACACCAGCGCACCAATAGTCACCACGTGGCGTGACATAATTCCGGTCATACCAACAATGCCCACGTTCTGGCTGAACGATGTGTTCGGCAAACCGCCAAACACAGCCGCAACAGCCGTTCCCAGACCATCCGCATATGTCGCGCCTGCGATTTCGCGGTCTGTTGCTTCGCGTCCGGCCCCAGCTTTGGTTGTTGCCGAAGCGTCACCAACTGTTTCAATAGCCGAAACAATCGACACAAGTGTCACAGCGATTACTGCGCCCAGACTGAATTCAAATCCATAAGGCAACGGCTGCGGCGTCATGAACACAGCCGCTTTCGCCACTGGCTCAAAGTTCACCATGCCATAGGCAAGTGCCAGTAGGTATCCGGCAATCAATCCGATCAGAATGGCCGCATTGCTGACGATCCCGCGCGTGAAGAACTTCAACACAAGCGCTACGATAACGACGGTCAACGCCACGCTCCAGTGCATCAAGGAACCGAAACTCTCAGCCTCCATCTGGAAAGAGGCCGCGCCGCCAGCCGCGTATTTGATCGCCACCGGGATCAGATACAAACCGATCGCAAGGATCACGAGGCCCGTCACCAGCGGTGGAAACAACCAGCGCAAGTGCTGGATCACCGACCCCAGCAGAAAGTGGATCACCCCGGCGATCAGACAGGCGCTTAGCGCTACGCCAAGCCCTTGGGTTGCCGCAACACCAGCAAGCACGCCCACAAAGGCAAAGCTCGTGCCCTGCATGATTGGCAACCGCGCACCCACAGGCCCAAAACCGATGGTCTGAAACAGCGTTGCGATCCCGGCAAACAGCATCGCCATCTGGATCAGATAAACCTGCTCTGGCCCACCAAAGGCCAGCCCAGCTGCACCCGCGACGATAATCGACGGCGTGACATTCGAAGCAAACATGGCCAGCACATGTTGCAAGCCAAGCGGTACCGCCTGCCCGATGGGTGGTGTCTCATCAGGATCAGCGTAGATGTTGTAGTCAGTCATGAGTGGAGTGTCCCCGTTCCAAATTGCCCGTCTTACGCGGGCACGGCGGGACTATGGGACCACGATTACAGGCGGATCAAGCAAAAACTCATCCAGATTGGGCGTGTCACCGATACGGTCGACAACTGCAAACAAACCGGGCGCTTTCAGCGGGGTCAGCACTCCGTGCCACGTTCCGCGATGAAAGTTCACCCCTTGCCCCGGCTCTGTAAGAAATGCGCGCGGCTGTCCGGGTTTGCCGCCCGCATCTTCTGCTACTGTGACCAGAAAGCCATGCGCTGACATGGGAAGAAATGCCTGACTGCCCTCTGGATGTCTCTCCATCAGATCGAGCGTGTAGGGCAGCGCGCGGGGTTCTGCATCAAAAAGGCTGATCCCGGCACGACCTTCTGG
>CAZDXI010000351.1:0-1339 GCA_964509095.1 uncultured Rhodobacterales bacterium | reverse complement strand
CAAAACGCGCGCAACCACATGAAATCGCCGGGTCCGACACTGACCCAATCCTTGTTCAGCAAGTAGTCCGCGGTACCTTGCAGCACATAAAGCCCATGTTCCATCACATGCGTCTCCGCGAATGGAATGCGGCCACCGGGCAGGAAATTCACGATATTGATGTGAAAGTCGTATCGGATATCCAGCGGATCAATGAACCGCTGCGTCGCCCAGACTCCGTTACAGTCGGGCATGGAGACCGCCTCGACCTCGGAGTCGTGTTTGATCAGCGCCTCAGGCGGGTTCATCCCCGGTAACGGGACATATTTCTTGCGGATCCAATGGAAGCCACTGACCTCTTCGGATCGGTTCCAGAGGGTCCAGACCGAGCTCGCAGGTAAATAAGCGAAAGTGCCGGGCTTCAATTCCATCGTTGTACGCCCCAACGTCAGCGTCAGCGTGCCATGTGTGACAAAAATTGCAGCCTGAGCCTCGACATCCGGTTCCGGCTCCATGCTGCCACCTTCAGGGCCGAGTTCCACGGCGTATTGCGCGAATGTCTCTGCAAATCCGCTGAGCGGCCGCGCGAGAATCCACGCCCGCGCGTTTTCCCATCCCGGCAAGAAAGAGGTTACAATATCCGTATGTGTTACGGCAGGCAGCACAGCGTAAGCTTCGGTGAAAACCGCCGTCCCTTCTGGGCTGTGGTTTTGACCGGGCAACCCGCCCTTGGGAAAGGCATAAAAACTCATAGCTTCGCCTCCAACCGCAGTCGTGCAATGCGTTCCACCTGACGACAGGCTTCCTCAAACTCCACATCGGTTTTATTCGCGATCCGGCGTTCAAACGCGCGTAATATGCCCGGTTTATCGTGATCCTTCACGGCTATGATGAAAGGGAACCCATGCTTGGCCGTGTACGCGGCGTTCAGTTCGGTAAATTGCGCACGTTCAGCATCCGTCAAGGCATCCAATCCAGCACTGGCTTGTTCGTTTGTGCTGTCTGCCGTCAGTTTCTTGGCCGCAGCTAGTTTTCCCGCAAGGTCCGGATGTGCCGTCAACACACCAAGGCGTTCCTCGTAACTGCCCGCTCGAAAAGCCCGTGCAAAGGCATTCGCCAGCCCTTCTGCGCTGTTATGGGCCGGACCCAGTTCAAACCCGTGGGCGCGTTCTTCGACCCAAGGGGAATGTTCATAGATCTCGTCGAAATGCTTCAGGAACGTCGCCAGATCCATCTGCGATGGCACCAGTTTTGCTCGCAGCGGAGGATGCGTCGCAGCCCAATGCTCCGCAATCTCGATACGGCGCGGGGTCCAGACGCCCTCGAAACCTTTGATGTAGTCGATGAACCGCCGCAGCGC
>CAZDXI010000350.1:0-3477 GCA_964509095.1 uncultured Rhodobacterales bacterium | reverse complement strand
ACGCCGCAGGCCAAATCTGCCGCCAACATGCCAGCCAAAGTCCCCTTGGCTGTGCCAAGTCCGTTCTGACAACACGCGGAATACAACCCCGGCTCCAACTCGCGCACGACTTGGACATTGTTACGAGACAGACAAAGTCGCCCGCCCCATCGGTGTTCCATGCTCACTCCGGGCAGCATCGGAAAGCGTGCGGCAAACGCGCGATCATGATCTTGCGTGACCTTTTCCTGCCATCCTTGGTCCGGCTCCATCTGCGGATCAAAGGTGAAACGATTGCGGATCACCAACCGATCACCCCCCGTTCCAGACACACGTCGCACAGTGGTACCAAGCGGATCCGCCGGGGTGAGGTTCCACGCCCGGTCCCCTCCAAGTTGCGCGATTTCCTCTTTGTTCAGCGCGCGGGTCATCGACGCATAGGTGTGCACATGCATCAGCTGACCAGCCATGTGTCCAAAGCTTTGCAGATGCCCATTCACGGCTAGGATCACCTTCGGTACGCTCAACCGCCCCTTCGGTGTTTCCGCAACCCAACCAGCGCCATCGCGATACAGCGCAGTAACTGGGCTGTTTTCGTGCAACCGCACTCGGTTGGACTGCAATCCATCTGCAAGACTTCGCACAAACAACGCGGGTTGCAGCATCACGGTGCCCGGGGTGAACAAACCGCTCCGGTAATACGATGTTCCGGTCAGTTCTCGCATCTGCTCGGCATCGAGCATTTCATGCGTTTCGCCCAAAGCGCTCAAATGTCGGGCGTAGTCTTGATTGTGCTTATGTCCTTTGGCCGTGGCCGCACCGTTGATTTTGCCTGTTGATTGAAACGACTCTTCTGGCAGGCCAAGGGCCTTGACCATTTCTGCCGCAAAAGCGATGGCGCGGCGATTGTCCTCCGTCTGTGCGCGATCTGCCTCCAACGCTCCGCCATAATCGTCAGAGGCAAGATCGTGGGGCAAATCAATCATGAAGCCCGAGTTGCGACCCGCAGGTCCGTCGCCAACCTGCACCGCGTCCAGAATGGTGATCCGGTCTTGGGGCCGCAATACGCTTAACCGTCGCGCGGCTGCCAGCCCCGCAAAACCGGCACCAATCACCAGCCAATCCGTGAATGTATTCACTTCCAGCGGCGAACTGGGCGTGCGCTCCTGCAACAGCTTGGCCCACCCTGCCGAACCGGGATCAACTGGAAGCCGTGACACCTTCATGGCAGGCTCAACTGTGTCATGCGTCCGCCATCAATGGTCCAGACTTGTCCCGTGACAAACGCGGCCTCGTCGCTCGCCAGCCAACAGATCAACCGGGCGACATCTTCTGGTGACCCTGTTCGCCGCAAAGGGTGAATCCCGCCGATCTGCGCGCGAAATTGTGTGGGGTCAGGCATAGCGTCTATAAAATCCTCGTTCAGCGGCGTATCGATCCAGCCAGGGGCCACCGCATTGCACCGCACGCCATCCGGCCCATGATCCACCGCAACCGCACGGGTCAACCCGTGCAACCCCGCTTTGGACGCACCATAGGCCGCATGGCCGGGGTTGTTGCCAAGCCCTTCGATGGATCCGACGTTCACGATCACGCCGTGACTCGCGCACAGCATCTCCATTGCGTGCCGCATCAACAGGTAAGGTGCTGTCAGATTCACCTGCAGTTGCAGATGCCAATCGCTCTCCGGCGCGTCGGCCACGCCGCCTTCTCGCATGATCCCGGCATTGTTGATCAGGATATCCAATTGTCCCGCTTGGTCCGAGACGGTCCCGATGATGCGCGCAGGCGCATCAGGGTCGGCGAGGTCTGCCTTGATGTCCTCATATCCAGCCGGATTGCGCTGAGCGGTGAACACCCGTGCGCCGCCTTCTGCCAGCAAACGTGCTGTGGCCGCGCCCATGCCTGATGAAGCGCCCGTGACCAATGCGACTTTGCTGTCAAATCGGCTCATGTCACAGGCTTCCCGCCATTCACTTCGACCAACGCACCGCACATGTAGCGCGCCTGATCGGACGCAAGGAACGCCACTACGTCGGCAATATCCTCTGGCTCAGCGATGCGCCCCAAGGGAACTGAGGCATTGAGGTCCTCAATTGCCTTATCCGCGTCCAGCCCACGAATCTCAAAGCCACTGCGGATCATCGGCGTGTTCACCTCGTTCGGGCACACGGCATTCACCCGAACGCCTTGATGCGCGTGATCCCGGCCCAGACATTGCGTCAGGGAGGCAATCGCCGCCTTTGTCATCACATAGATCGGATGATCTGGCCCCGGATGCACGCCCCAGCAGGACGCCGTGTTCACAATCACCCCTCCGCCCTGTTGTGCCATGATCGGGATCGCGGCACGACACAGCCGAAACGGGGCCTCTACATTGATCGCAAGCGAGCGCTGCAGGTCGTCATCTGTTGCTTCTGTGATCTTCCCGCGCGTGATGATCCCCGCATTGTTGCAGAGGATATCGAGCCTTCCGTGCCGCTCTACCACCTGTTTCGGCAACGCGTCACAGAACTTGGGATCCATCAAATCCCCATCAATATCCGCGCCTTTACGGTCTGTGCCAACCACCGTGGCACCACCGTCCCGCAGCACGTCACAAATCGCACGTCCGATCCCGCCGTTGGCGCCCGTCACCAGCGCGACTTGTCCATCAAACCGCATCGCTCAATACTCCGTGTTCAGCGCATCGGCAGCTGGGATGTCGCGCTCGCGCCGAGCGATGTAATCGCGCAAAGCCTCGTCCACGCCGTCGTCGAGTTTGGGTTCCTCGTACTCGTTCAGCATCTGCCGGGCGGTGATTAGGGCGCGTTCCGTGATTTCTACCGAACCTTCCGCCGCCCATTGCTCGACCGAGTTGTTGTCAAACAACTGGGGCATGAAGAACGCGCGCTGGAAGTTCTCCAACGTATGCGGATGGCCAAGGTAATGTCCGCCCGGCCCGATATCGCCAACCGCTTGCAAAGCCTCATCAAAATCGTCCCACCGGATGCCTTCGACCATGCGATAAGCCATCGCGCATTGCTCTGCATCGACGATGAATTTCGCCATCGAACAGTGCATCCCGGCCTCGTTCCAGCCCGCGCTGTGCCAGATGTAGTTCGCCCCAGCCATCATCACGGCTTGCAACGTGGTGGCGGATTCATACCCGGCCTGTGCGTCAAAGGTCTTGGCCCCGCCCAGCGTGTTCGAGGTCCGCCACGGCACGCCATAGAACCGCGCCATCTGCCCGATCATGAAGTTCATCAGGCTGATTTCCGGTGTGCCCGCCATCGGCGCGCCGGACTTCATGCTGACCGTGGACAGGTAATGCCCGTAAATCGCCGGGCAGCCCTTGCGCACGACTTGTGTGTAGGCCAGCGCGCTCAACGCCTCTGCATTCAACTGCGCCACGGTCGGTGCAACGCTTGCCGGCGTGTTCGCACCGCCCAGCACAAAGGGCGAGCACAGCACCGGTTGATTGCGCCGGCAAAACGCGCGCATCGCGCCCAGCATGGT
>CAZDXI010000349.1:347-3515 GCA_964509095.1 uncultured Rhodobacterales bacterium | reverse complement strand
GGCGATCACTGGGTTCTGGCAGGTCGCTTTGACGTAGGCGCATCCACAAACGTGGAAGCTTACTTCGCTGACGCAGACTCCTTCTCCGACGACGAGTCCTTCGGTGTTGACTTCAACCACGACATGGGCGGCGGAACCTCGCTGCGCGGTGGTATCGCCAAGCGCGGCAACGGTGCAACTGTTGCTGACCTGGGTGTGCGCTTCAACTTCTAAGTTGAACGTCATCTAAAGAGATTGGGGCAGGACCTTATGGTTCTGCCCCTTTTCTTTTGCGCCGGATGTGCCATGTATCGCCCCGTAGCGTACGGGAGGTCGACACATGGGTCTGGCAGAGATTCAGGACAGGATCACAAAGGCAGAAACGGACGCAGGGCGCGAGCCGGGGTCTGTGACGTTGATTGCGGTCAGCAAAGTCCAACCGAATGAGCGGGTCGAAGCGGTTCTGAACCAAGGCCACCGGGTGTTTGGAGAAAACCGCGTGCAGGAAGCACAAAGCAAGTGGCCAGACTTTCGGGAACGTTTTCAGGATGTTGAGCTACACCTGATCGGCCCCTTGCAAACCAACAAAGCACGCACCGCTATGGAGTTGTGTCAGGCCATTCACGCCGTTGACCGCCCCAAACTCGCAAAGACAGTGGCGAGACTGGCGCAAGAGATGGGGCACTGCCCAGAGTTGTTCGTTCAGGTTAACACCGGCGAAGAAGACCAAAAAGCGGGTGTTATGCCAAGCGATACCGATGCATTTGTGGCTGAATGCCGGGAGATGGATCTGACCATTGCCGGATTGATGTGCATACCACCGGTCGACGAAGAACCGTCACTGCATTTTGCCTTGTTGGCAAAGATTGCCGAACGGAATGGCCTGAACGGCCTGTCGATGGGTATGAGCAGTGATTTTGAACGCGCAATTGCGCTTGGAGCCACCCATGTGCGAGTGGGCTCTGCGATTTTCGGAGATCGCGTGTCGGGTTAGCCCTTCGTCGCGCCCTTTCGAGCGCGCCTCATTTGATAATCAGCCGGGTGGACTGCTGAATGCGCGGTGCGATGGCGTGCAGGTCCTGACGACGAAGCCCGATGCAGCCTTCTGTTGGGTATCCCGGACGTCGCCATTGATGGATGAAGATCGCGGAGCCATGTCTTTTGACCGGATAGGGCCAGTTCCAATCTGTCAAAAGGACGAGATCATAAAGCGGGTCCGCTCGGCGGAGTTTCTCATGGCTTGGTGTATAGGGTGCACGCACCATGAGGTTGTAGTCGGCATCACTTGGGTCATCTGACCACAGATCACCGGGTCTGATCGGAACTGCCCAAGGCGCAGGCGCAGGCAAACGATCTGGTCGATAGAGCATACCCACAAGGCGATGGACGCCCCGCGGCGTTGCGCCGTCGCCTTCGCGTTTGCGATCTGTCAGCCCGCTTTTGCCGATCGTACAGGGGTAAGTCACCCCCATGAACCGAAGGCCACGGGGGGTCAGAACCAGATCAAATGGCGTCATGCCGGTGGCGGCAGGTCGTCAAAGCAGGGCAAGCCTTCGGCCACCACGTGGTAGGGCTGACTGTCTTTCATGAAGATCGCAATTTTGGAGCCGCCATAGTCGCCCTTTGGATCATCCAGAGTGCCGACTTTCACAATGACCAAAGGACGCCCCGGCAGGAGCGTCGTTAAATGCGTTCCGCAGTTTTCGCAGAATTGCCGCGTGCGCGGGTTTTCGATGTCGGACCGGGTGAAGGTCTTGGCGGTACCTTCGGTGATGGCGAAGCCGCTTTCCGGAATAGCCATGAAGAAGTTTGGTCCACCTCCGGAAATGTACTGACATTCGCGGCAGTGGCACTGCGCTTTCATGACCGGTTTTTCGCTGATCTCATAACGCACTGCGCCGCAGTAACATCCACCCTGCATGTTGCTCTCCCTATAGCAAATGACCTGATTTTTTGGCCTTGGTGGCCAGATAGTCAGTGTTGTGTTCGTTTTCGCCCACTTTTAGAGGGACGCGTTCCGTCACAGTCAGCCCGCTTTTGTCCATCATGGCGATCTTGGCGGGGTTGTTGGTGAGCAGACGCACGGAGTGAAAGCCCATCTTGCGCAGTATGTCGGCGCCGAGGCGGAAATCCCGTTCGTCATCTTCAAAGCCAAGGCGGTGATTGGCCTCAACAGTGTCGAACCCCTGATCCTGTAAGGAATAGGCCCGCATCTTGTTTGCAAGGCCAATGCCTCTGCCTTCTTGGTTGAGGTACAGTAGCACGCCCGCACCTTCTGCCCCCATCTGAGCCAGTGCGCCGCGGAGTTGAGGACCGCAGTCGCATTTGAGCGAGCCGAGTAAATCACCTGTGAAACAAGCAGAATGCAGACGGGCGAGCACGGGTTTACTGCGGTCGGGGCGGCCAATTTCGACGGCGTAGTGTTCTTCTCCACCGTCTTCGGGGCGAAATACGTGCAAACGTCCGGTTTCGGAAACCGACAAAGGAAGGCGCGCCGAAATGACAGGGGCGAGGTCCGGGGCGGCTGTCAGGGCCGGGATGACCTGTTCGGTGCGCAGAACGGTGAGATCATGTTCCAGGGCAAAGCTGCGCGACGACAGCGGTGCCAGCAATGCCGCGGGTAACAAACGCGCGGACTTGGTCAGATGCAGTGCCGCGCGATGCGCCATTGCATCCCCATCTCGGGCCGAGATCAACGGGCCTTTCATCGGCGTTTTCAGATCATCGGCTGGATCGGCCACTCCGAGAACCCAAGTCAGTCTAGCGTCGGGCGGAACTTCGATCCTTGCGAGGTCGCCATCATAGGCGCGCGCCTTCAGTGTGCGTGCGCGGTGATCGGTGACAGCCAGAACCGGATCGGATCCCATTGCGTGCAAAGCGGCAAGGCGACTGTCTGAAATTGTCTCTGCGGCGAAGGCCAAATGCGGGACTGTCCCGTCCAGAACAACGGGTAATCCCATGCGCAGATCGGCGCGCGCACGCGCGAGTCGTTCGTTCATGTCGGGGGCGAATGGCATAGGACCTCGTTTCGGGATTGTGTCAAATGTAGTCTGCGCGGACATATTTTGAAACATTTGACCCGAAAAACTTGGTTCCGCAACACGAGGCTGTGAGAGACGTGTCGCAAATCTTGCCGAAATCGCCTTTGCGACGCATGTGTCATGAAACGGACCGGAGGAGACCCCGCAT
>CAZDXI010000349.1:0-337 GCA_964509095.1 uncultured Rhodobacterales bacterium | reverse complement strand
CAGCTTGTGATGAGCGAGGAATTCGATGTCTTTGAAGCGGGCAGCGGGTCTCAGGCGATGGAGCGCGCCAAGGAAGCGATTTATGATCTTGTGATTTTGGACGTGGGCTTACCGGATACGGATGGGCGAGAGTTGTGCCGATTGATGCGCAAACAGGGCGTAAAAAGCCCTATTTTGATGCTGACCGGGCATGATAGCGACGCGGACACCATTTTGGGCCTTGATGCGGGTGCAAATGACTATGTGTCCAAGCCATTCAAATTCCCAGTGCTTCTGGCCCGCATTCGCGCGCAATTGCGCCAGCATGAACAATCGGAAGACGCGGTGTTCCAGCTTG
>CAZDXI010000348.1:0-3529 GCA_964509095.1 uncultured Rhodobacterales bacterium | reverse complement strand
GGACTGCTCATCCCGCTCTGTCGTGCGGGCCTCGCGACACCTCGACGCGAGGCCGGCGATCAGGGCGGATGGGCACTGCGTTCGAAAGTTTTATGAGATCAGCGCGCGTAGGTGTCACGCTCTGCTAAGGCTCCGCAAAACCGCTGCAACATCACCACCTTCGCAACCGTGCGGCCAAGTAACCCTCTGTGAACACTCGGAAAGTTGACAACGGTCAACTGGGAAGAGGTCTTCTGTGCAGGCGACTCTAATGCCGCCCGATCCCGTCATAAGCTGTAAATCCGGCCTCTAGCACCACGTCCCGCGAATAGACGTTGCGCAGATCCGCCATACGCGGGACCGCCATCGTCTTGGCCATCCGTTTAAGATCAAGCGCGCGGAACTCGTTCCATTCTGTCAGCAGAACAAGAATATCCGCATCCGCCGCAGCCTCATAAGGATCCGCAAACCAGGTCACACCGGGCAACAACTCCTCCCCTTCACGCCGGCCCTGCGGGTCACAAACCGAGACCTGAGCGCCGCCTCCGACCAGAGCAGGCACAATGGTCAGACTTGGTGCATCCCGCATGTCGTCCGTATTTGGCTTGAAGGTTACGCCCAGCACGGCCACCCGTTTCCCGTTGAAACCGCCACCGCACAGGTCGGTGAGCTTGTCGATCATCCGACGTTTCACCTCTTCGTTGACCTTGATGACGGTCTCCGTGATCTGCATCGGACTGGCATGTTCCTGTCCGATCCTCGCCAGAGCCTTGGTGTCCTTGGGAAAACACGACCCGCCATAGCCCGGACCCGCATGCAGGAACTTGTTGCCGATGCGCCCGTCCATTCCCATCCCACGCGAGACTTGTTTCACATCCGCGCCGACCTTTTCGCAAAGAGCCGCAATTTCGTTGATGAAGGTGATCTTGGTCGCCAGAAAAGCATTGGCCGCGTATTTGATCATCTCGGCGGATTCCAGGTCGGTTGTGATGATCGGAAATTCGCGCAGATAGAGCGGGCGATAGATATCGGCCATAACCCCAGCCGCGCGCTCTGTTTCGATCCCAACAACAACGCGGTCAGGCTTCATGAAATCCTCAATCGCAGCCCCCTCGCGCAGGAATTCAGGGTTGCTGGCCACATCGAAATCCAAATCCGGATTGGCGGCAGCAATGGTTTCGTAGACCTGCCGATTGGTTCCGACCGGCACAGTCGATTTGGTGACGACGACGGTGTAGCCTTTTGCCGCTTTTGCGATCTCTTCCGCTGCGGCCATCACAAAGGACAGATCGGCGTGACCATCCCCGCGCCGTGTCGGTGTGCCCACTGCGATGAAAACGGCCTGTGCGTCCTGAATGGCCGTGTTCAGATCCTGAGTGAAGCTGAGCCGTCCAGCCTCCACATTGCGCGCCAGCAAGACATCAAGCCCAGGTTCGAAAATCGGGATTTTCCCGCTTTCCAGCATCGCGATCTTTTCTGCGTCGCGATCCACACAGACGACATCGTGGCCAAAGTCCGAAAAACACACCCCAGAGACAAGGCCCACATAACCTGTGCCAATCATTGCAATCTTCATACTGAAATACCTTCCAAATAATTATTAACATGACCAAATCTGGTGTTTCGATGCAACCTGCATTGTCCGCCAAAATGCTTTTTTCCGCAAAACATCCCGGGATATCCAATTGTGAGTTGTGCCTTCAGGTGGCCGGGTGCGGGACTGTTGCATTAATCGGTTTGTTTAGCCACTTTTGCACTTTTGAGGTTGGACATGCCGCGTAAATCCCCTTTCAAGCATCCTCACTTTGACAGCATCCGGCATATCGATCGAAAGTGGCGGAACAATCTGATCGAGAGTGATCACGCGGCCGTGAAACGGCTACTCGGGTACCGGCAAAGCTTTCGATCCTTGCGATCCGCGAAGGCAACCCTCAGCGGCATCGAGACAATCCGAACCATTAAACGCGGCCATGTCCATAACAAGCAATCCGGCGTCAGAGGCGAGATCGAATTCATCAGCCAACTGTTCGGAAAAGCTTGATGTCCGGATCCAACCTAGCAACTTCTTGACCCGCGTAAGTTAACGCAACAGTCCCGTTTGAAAACAGTGGTGAGCCGTGCAGGGATCGAACCTGCGACCCACTGATTAAAAGTCAGTTGCTCTACCAACTGAGCTAACGGCCCACGAGGGGCTACCTAGAAAGGGAACCGGGCGGGGTCAAGCCCTTATCGCGAACTTTCGGTGCGACTCTCTGGATTCACGAATTGGGCAAGGTTATATGCCCCTTATGAACGCACGCACGAATACTGGTTTGCCCTTCATGAAGATGCACGGGCTGGGAAACGACTTTGTCGTGGTGGATGCACGCGTGCCGGGTGCGGAGGTCACAGCGCCCTTGGCGCGCGCCTTGGCGGACCGGCATCGCGGGGTCGGATTTGACCAACTGGCGGTAATCACCTCAGGGGATGCTGACGCGCACCTGACCTTTTTTAACGCGGACGGATCGCTGTCTGCGGCGTGTGGGAATGCGACGCGCTGCATTGCGCGTATGTTGATGGATGAAACCGGGCAAGACGCGTTGGAACTGACCACCGATCGCGGATTGCTGGCCGCACGGGATGCAGGGCAGGGGCTGACGTCTGTGAATATGGGCGCACCACAGCTCGACTGGCAAGACATCCCTTTGTCAGAGGCGATGGATACGCTCGAACTGCCTATTGAAGGCAGCCCGGTTGCGACTGGGATGGGCAATCCACACTGCACCTTCTTTGTGGAGGACGCAGACGCGGTGCCGTTGGAACAGTTCGGCCCGCGCTATGAACACCATCCGCTGTATCCGGAGCGCACCAACGTGCAGATCGCGCATATCGTGGCCCCCGATCACATCCGCATGCGGGTCTGGGAACGTGGTGTCGGAATCACGTTGGCGTCGGGCTCATCCTCTTGCGCGACGGCGGTGGCTGCGGCGCGGCGCGGATTGACGGGACGCGAGGTGCGCATAGACCTCGACGGTGGCACATTGCATGTGAACTGGGCCGAAGACGGCGTCTGGATGACCGGCCCGACGGCGCATGTGTTTTCCGGAACGCTGACCCCGGACTTTCTGGCCCAGCTATGAGCGCACCGAAATTCTCCACCCTTGGCTGTCGGCTCAACGCGTATGAGACCGAGGCCATGAAAGAGCTCTCGGCGCAAGCTGGGCTGACGGACGCGGTTGTGGTGAACACCTGCGCCGTGACGTCCGAAGCGGTGCGCAAAGCGCGGCAGGAAATCCGCAAGTTGCGGCGTGAGAACCCGGACGCGCGCCTGATTGTGACAGGCTGTGCCGCGCAAACAGAGCCCGAGACATTCGCCGCAATGGACGAAGTCGACGCGGTCATCGGCAATACGGAAAAGATGCAGGGCGATACCTGGGCGCGTCTTGCTGCTGATTTCATTGGCGAATCCGAAGCTGTTCAGGTCGATGACATCATGTCCGTGACCGAAACCGCCGGGCATCTGATTGATGGGTTTGGAACACGGTCGCGCGCTTATGTGCAGGTCCAGAAC
>CAZDXI010000347.1:0-3538 GCA_964509095.1 uncultured Rhodobacterales bacterium | reverse complement strand
CAGATCAACCTGAGCGACTTTGGATTTGCGACTTTCGGCGACGTCAGCGCTCTGGCCAGCAATGCCGGGTCAGGCGACATGCGGATCGATCTCGGCGTCGGCACAATCTATATTGAAGGGTTCACAACCTCCGACTTCGATGCAAGCGACGTGATCCTGTAAACCGTCGAAACACCGAGATGTGCATCGCACGCCTCGCTATGTTGCGATCGCGGCGGCGCGCATCTCGCTTAGGGTCTGGCGCGGGGTGATGGCTTCGGCGGAAACGTTGAGGTCAAGAACCGCCCCCGTCTCAGAGGCCAATGCCCGAGCAAAGGCCTCCGGGAAGGCGTCTGTGGTGTTCACTCTCTCCCCGAGGAACCCATAGGCCCGCGCCAGAGCCGCGAAGTCCGGCGACACCATATCTGTGCCGGACACGCGCCCCGGATAATGCTTTTCCTGATGCGCGCGGATCGTCCCGTAGATACCGTTATTCACAACCAGAACAATGGGTTGTGCGCCCGCTTGTGTGGCCGTAGCGAGCTCTTGCAGGTTCATCTGGAAGTCCCCATCGCCTGCAAAACACACCACGGTGCGCTCTGGGTATGCGACCTTCGCCGCGACCGCCGCCGGAAATCCGTATCCCATCGCGCCCGATTGCGGGGCAAGCAGTCGCGCCTTGGGGCCGAACTTGTAGAACTTGTTCGGCCAGACCGTGAAGTTCCCCGCCCCATTCGTCAGGATCGCATCCTCGGGCAGCACGTCGCGTAGGTGCCGCGTGACCTCTACCATATCCACAGGCGAGGGCTGTGCCGGCGCATCAAACCCGGCCTCATAAGCGTCTCTTGCCGCCGTGCGCCAATTTGCCCAACCGCCCTGAACAGGCTGCAACTGCGTACAAAACCCGTTGTGATCCCCGTGGATTCCGAGGCTCGGCTGGTAGACCTTCCCAAGCTCTCCATCACTGACATGAACGTGGATCAATCGCTGTTTGGGCACAGGCACATCCAGCAGGGTATAGGCGTCTGTGGTCATCTCCCCAAAGCGCACATTGATCGCGAGGATCGTGTCTGCCTCAGTGATCAGACGCTTCACGTTCGGTGGCATCCCCACCCCGGCTTCACCCGCGTAGCAGGGAGAGAAATTGTCGAACTGGTCCTGAAACCGGAACGCTGCAACGACGGGAATATCGGAGCTTTCCGCAAAGTTCTGCAGTCCAGTACGGCCCGCATCCGACCAGTTCGCGCCCCCTATCAAGATCAACGGACGGTCAGATTTTGCCAACAGATCGGTCACTTGCTGCGCGGTGCCCGCATCCAATGCCGCGGAAACCATTTGCGGCTCGTGCGTCAACGGCGCGGCATCACTGATGCTCGACAACATATCCTCGGGCAGCGCCACAACTACCGGACCCGGCCGTCCACTTGTCGCCGTGATCCATGCGCGAGAAACGATCTCGGGCAGACGTTCAATCCGGTCAATCTCCACCGCCCATTTCGCAACTGTCCCAAACATGGCGCGGTAGTCGATCTCCTGAAACGCCTCGCGCCCGCGCATGTCGGTGCCGACCTGTCCGACAAAAACCAGCATCGGCACGGAATCCTGCATCGCGGTGTGTATCCCGATGCTCGCGTTGGTGATCCCCGGCCCTCGCGTGACAAAGGCAATCCCTGGCGCGCCCATCAACTTACCCCAAGCCGCTGCCATGAACGCAGCACCACCTTCATTCCGACACAGAACGAAATCAAATTTTCCCCCCGTGTCGTGCATCGCATCCAGCGCCGCGAGAAAGCTTTCCCCCGGCACACCAAAACACTTGGTCGCGCCCAAGCCGACAAGGCTGTCCACAAGTATCTGTCCGCCGTGCTTCATATGCCTCTCCCGGTCCTGTTGGCCCGCACCCTGCCCCGGCTCTTTGCGAAGGAAAAGACCCAAATTGCCTGCATCGTGTTACGGAACCTCAACCGGTTGTGAACCGGCGTCAGGCAAATTTTGTTGGCCAAGGCCCAAACACCGCGCCATATGCACGTTATGGAATTTGTGTTTGCCTATCTCGCGGGGCTTTTGACCCTGATAAACCCATGCGTTTTGCCGGTCCTGCCGATTGTCCTCGCGTCGTCTTTGAACGCGTCGCGCATGGGTCCGATTGCGTTGGCGGCAGGTATGAGCCTGTCCTTCGTGGTCTTCGGCGTGCTGGTGACCGCATTCGGAGGGGCGATCGGTCTAACCCAAGATCGCCTGGCCGAGATCGGCGCGGGCATCATGGTAGTCTTTGGAATCGTGCTGCTGGTGCCTGCGTTTTCGCAACGCTTTGAACTCGCCACCGCAGGTGTCGCGGGTCGCGCGGACAGTGCGATGACGAGCGCTGATGATGGCGGCGTGCGAGGGCAGTTTCTGGGCGGTCTCCTGCTCGGCACGGTGTGGTCGCCCTGCATTGGCCCAACGCTGGGCGGTGCGATTGCGCTGGCGTCTCAAGGCGAGAACCTCGGTTATGTCACCGCGATCATGGTGTTCTTTGCCGCCGGAGTGTCGACCCTGATCCTCGGTCTTGGCCTTGGCGCCCGTGAGGCGATCCGCAACCGAGCCACCGCCCTGCGCGGGCTGGCTGCGAAATCCAAACCCATTCTTGGCGTGACCTTCCTCGCCGTTGGCCTGATGCTGCTGTTTGGTGTGCATCATGTCATCGAAGGGTGGCTCGTCGATATCCTGCCCTATTGGTTGCAGGACCTGTCTGTTTCCGTCTGATCCCAACAAGGAGTTTACCTTATGAACCGTCGTGATTTCATCGCCCTGTCCGCCGCCATGTTGGCCGCCCCCGCTCTGGCCGACACGCAAGCCTATACCCCCGGTCTGGTGGATGAGGCCCTGGCCCGCGGAGAGACCGTCTTCGTCGGCTTTTCCGCCGACTGGTGCGGGACCTGCAAGCGTCAGGAACGTGTGATGGACGCGCTGCGTTCCGGCAACCCGGACTATGACGCGAAGATGACCTTCATCCGTGTGGATTGGGACGACTACAAGAACGACCCGATCACGTCGTTCTACAACGTCCCTCGCCGGTCGACGTTGATCGTGCTGAAAGGCGACAAAGAACTGGGCCGCACCATTGCGGGTACAGGTGAAGCTGAGATCAAAGCTCTGATGGACGCGGGTCTCGCCGCCGCAGGGTCCTAAGCCGCGCAGTTCTTGCAGAACGGGGTGGCTGGAAGAACCTCCAGCCGCTCCGCCGAGATATCGTTCCCGCATTTGACGCAGGCCCCATACTCGCCGTCTTCGATGCGGGACAGGGCCGCATCGATCTGGCGGAGTTCCTCCTGATCATGACTCCCGAGCGCTTCGAGCACTTCGTCCCCTTGCCGTTCTGACGCCGCATCGTCCCAATCCTTGGGCTTAGGTTCGTCGAGGTCATGTTCGATATGCTGGAGTTCCGTGAGGAGTTCTCTGCGGCGCGCGTCAAGGCGTGTCTTGGCGGCTTGTGGGGTCATTTGGGCCTCCTGTGCTGTTGTCGGGAGAATGTATTGTCACGGGGCCCTGGGGCCTTGATGTGGATCAATCATAGGTT
>CAZDXI010000346.1:0-3559 GCA_964509095.1 uncultured Rhodobacterales bacterium | reverse complement strand
TTCCTGTCCATTCCCGCGCGGCATGATTTGTGGCGGCGCGGAGTTGCGCTGCATCTGGAAGGGCAGGTCGGGCGTGGGTACTTTGATCGCGCGGATGCGGAGATGCTGGCCAAGGCATTGGCGACAGACCTCGCGCGGGAGGCGTACCGGCTGTGACACAGATTTTGCACTTCGGGCCGGGTAATTTCTTTCGCGCGCATCTGGCTGATTACGCGTTTGATGCAGGCGGATGGGAGATCACGGTTGTGTCGTTGCGCTCATCCAGCCTGACGGCTGGCCTCGCCAGACAGGGATATGCTTACACGCTGGCCGTGATGGGAGAAGAGCCAAAGCGCATCGATGTGATCAAGGGCGGACTGTTTGCGCCTGAGGATCCAGAGGCGGTGCTGAACAAGGTTGCCAGTCGAGATGTCGAGGTGATCTCTGCCACGGTCACCGAAAAGGGATATCACCTTGGCTTAGACGGGGCGCTTATGTTGGACGCACCGGACATTTGCAACGACCTGAACAACAGCGCGCCGCAAACACTGATCGGGTTTCTTGCGCGGGGTTTGGCGCAACGGCAGGCCCCGGTTACCGTTCTGAGTTGTGACAACCGGCCCGGTAATGGAGACGCGTTGCAACGCGCGGTCATGGATTTTGCGCTCGCCGCTGGGTTGGAGATCACCTGCAAGGTGACCTTTCCCAATGCGATGGTGGATCGGATCACGCCTGCGACGACCGACGCATTGCGGGAAGCGACAGGCGACCCCATGGCAGTTCCCTGCGAGCCATTCAAGGAATGGGTGTTGGAGGACCGCTTTGCGACAGAGCGTCCGAACTGGCCGGGCGTGCAATGGGTCAGCGATGTCGCTCCACACGAGTTGCGCAAGTTGCGCATGTTGAACGGTGCGCATTCCTTTCTGGCGTATGCAGGGTGTCTTGCCGGGCATAGCTTTGTGCATGAGGCGGTGGCCGATCCAGCGATCCGACCCAAGGTGCGCGCCTTGATGGATGAGGCTGCATCGACCTTGCCCGAAGAGGTTTGCGATCAGGCCAGCGGTTATGCGGACGCGCTACTGATACGGTTTCAAAACCCTCATATCGCGCATCGGCTGCGCCAGATCGCAATGGATGGCACGCAAAAGCTGCCTTATCGGATTGTCGAAACGATACGGGACCGTGGGCCGGATAAATCCCCGGCGTGTCTTGACGCTCTTCGAAAGTGGATTGCGTTTTGCCGAGCAGAGACCGCAACGGGGCGCGAGATAAACGATCCAAAGGCGGGAGCTTTGGCCGAGGCTGATAGCGCACAGGACTTCATGCGCCTTCTGGACGCCGAAGACCTTACTGTGTTTGTCGGGGAATGATCGCGCCGCGATGCTGCACAACATTGGCGGCTAAGTCGTGACCAGCGCGCAGGGCTTCGGGTTGATTTGCACCACTTAGCCGCGCGGCCAGATAACCGCCGTTGAAGCTGTCCCCGGCCGCCGTTGTGTCGACGACATTCGGCGCGGGTGGATAGGTCTGATCGACCGGAGCGCCGATGCTCATCGGTCCTCCGGGACCCTGTTTCAAAGCACCTGAACAGGTTGCGGCTTTCCAGCGGGAAGCGACCTGTTCTTCGGTTTCCTCGAACAGTTCCATTTCATCATCGATAGACGGCAAGGCAATGTCAGTGATGCTCCAGAACGATGCGTTTGTTTTCCGCGCGGTGTCGGCATCCTCCCACAAGCGCGGGCGGTAGTTACTGTCGTAGGCGAGCAGAGTCTTGTTCGTCGCCAACCAAGTGCGCAAGTTGTGCCGGACAGCATCAGGCAGGATCGCAAGGGAAATACCGGACAGGTAGATCAGATCGTACCCGGCAAGACGGCCGAAATCGCCGTCGGAGAATAACGCGCGCGCCGCCGCGTTACTGCGCCAGTAAGTGAAACTGCGTTCACCAGCCTCATCCGTGGTGATGGCATAGAGACCGGGCGTTTCTCCAGTAGCGATGTCGATGTTTTCTGTCCTAATGTCTTCGGCCTTGATGGCGTCGATGATCTGCCCGGAAAACGGATCGTCCCCAAGGCGTGTGATATAGTCCACCTGCACATCCGGTGCTGCGCGTTTGAGATAGATCGCGGTGTTGAGTGTATCCCCCGCAACGCCGACGGCAGCAGTCGTACCTTGCATGGACAACTCGATCATGGCTTCACCGATGCAAGCGACGCGGGTCATGTCTTGGCCTCCCGATGCCAGATAATCAGCCCGGACAGCATGATGATTGCCGCCCCGAGCGCGGTCCAAAGTGACGGAACGTGGTCAAATACGATGAAGCTGAGAACCGTCAGATACAGCAAAAACGAGTAGGTGAACGGCATCAGCACATTTGCTGTCGCAAACCGGTGTGCTGTCGTCAGCCATTGATGCCCAGCCCAGGCCAGACCGCCCATCGCAAGCAGAATAGTCCAGTCGATTGGTCCAGCAGGCGGTTGCCAGAACAAAATCGCAAATGGCAAGAGCAACCCAGTGCCCCAAAGTCCCATCCAGAACTGCATCACGTCCGTCGATACTTTGCCTGCCAATTGCCGGGTCAGTAGGGAGTAGAGCGCAAGGAAAGTGGCATTCATTACGATCAACAACATCGCGGGATGGAACGCCTCACCAAACGGACGAATGACCACCAGAACGCCCGCAAAGCCCATGATGATTGCGGTCCAGCGCCAAATACCGACCCGTTCGCGCAAGAACAGAATGCTGAGCAGGCACACGATGATGGGGCTTGAAAACATGATCGCGGATACGACAGTCAGCGGCAGGATGCGGAGCGCGTAGAAGTTGGACACAGTTGCGGCGACCAACAACAAACCGCGCAAGGAGATCAGCGCAAAATGAGGAGGAATGCCCCAATCGTCCCGTTCTCGCAGGATCATCGCACTCGACATCACAAGCGAGCCGCCATAGCGAAAGAAGGCGATTTGGGCCGCCGGCAAACCAGCGACCGCAACCCATTTGGCGCCTGTGTCGACCAGCGCGAACATGAACCACGCCGCAAGGGTCATCACGATACCGAGGCGGGCCTTGTCCTCTATCCCCGGAATGACCCGCGCCATGGCGGTCTAACCTTTGAACGACTTGACGTAGAAATCCACCATCTGGCTGACCATGTCATCTGCTTGACCGGAATCCCGTGCCGCTTCCAGTGCGGCCAATGTGCTTTGTGACATGATGGAGGTCGCGCCTGCGTCTTGGGACATCTTCTTATAGTATCCCACGTCCTTGGCCGCGTTCTTGATGGCGAATTCCAGCTTGGTCGCGTCTCCGTCCAGTGCGAAGCCTGCAACGAAATCCATCATACCGGAATGCAGCGGGCCTGCGGCGATCACGTCATACATCTGTTTGCGGTCTACGCCTGCGACATCCGCCATTGCAAAAGCCTCGGCCATGGCGTTGGCGACAGTCATGCCAAAGAAGTTGTTGAGCAGCTTGATCGTATGACCCGAGCCGAGCTTGCCGAGGTGAAAGACGTTTTCGCCTAGATCTTCCAGCACGGGTTTGACCTTGGCAAAGGCGGCTTCATCACCCGCACACATGATGT
>CAZDXI010000345.1:0-3573 GCA_964509095.1 uncultured Rhodobacterales bacterium | reverse complement strand
CTACCAATGGGGCGCGGAAAAGCGGAACTCTACTCTGTGGTTCGACGACAACTTCGTGGGCACCGAACTGGACGAGCAAGTGTCCTATGCCGGCATCGCGCAAGCCTGTGGCCTGCAAGGTGTTGTGGCCCGCACACAGGAAGAGCTGACCGCCGCGCTCAACAAGGCGATCGAGGATCAGATGAAGCACGGTAAAACCACGCTCATCGAAGCCATGATCAACCAAGAGCTTGGCGATCCGTTCCGCCGTGACGCGATGAAGAAACCTGTCGCTGTTGCCGGTATCTCCAAAGACGACATGGTCGAGCAGGCGTAAGCTGCGCATGACCTTGTCCCCTTCGCAATTGCTGAAGCAGACCGCGCGTTCCAAACGCGCGGTCATTGCTATGAGCGAAGGCAGTGATCCCCGTATTGTCGAAGGCGCTCTTGCGGCGCGCGATGCGGGGCTTGCGGACATTATCCTCGTTGGCGAGCGCGACAACATCGTCGCCGCGCTCGCCGAGCGTGGAGGAGATTCCATGGATGGCGTTTCCATCCACGACCCTGTCGATAGTGACCTGTCCGAGGCCTTCGCAGGGGAATTTTTCAAACTGCGCGCCAAGAAAGGCGTCGACATGGATGCGGCGATCCAAGCGGTGAAAGACCCGCTGGTCTATGCCGCATTGCTTGTGCGCATGGGGCACGCAGATGGTACCGTCGGCGGTGCCGTCGCCACGACGTCTGACGTGGTTCGCGCCGCGATCCAGATGATCGGCAAAGCACCGGATGCGGCCTTGGTCTCCAGCTTTTTTCTGATGTACCCGCCCGAAAACGCCATGAAGGGCGCGCGGGCGATGCTGTATTCCGACAGCGGGCTGGTGATTGACCCGTCTTCGGATGAATTGGCGTCGATCGCGGCGATTTCCGCGACTTCGTTCCGGTCGTTGATGCGCGATGAACCCAAAATTGCGATGTTGTCCTTTTCTACCAAGGGGTCCGCACGACACCCGGCGGTGGACAAGGTGAGCACCGCAACCGAGGCGCTGCGCACGGCACACCCCGACTTGCAGGTGGACGGCGAATTGCAGTTCGACGCGGCCTTTGTGCCCAGCGTCGGAGCATCCAAAGCGCCCGGTTCCGATGTGGCTGGGCAAGCCAATGTGATGATTTTCCCGAACCTTGATGCGGGCAACATCGGTTATAAGATGACTCAGCGCCTTGGCGGATACACGGCGATTGGCCCTGTGCTGCAAGGCCTGAACAAGCCAGCCAACGATCTGTCACGCGGTTGCGTCGCAGCGGATGTGACCGAGATGATTGCGGTCACCGCGCTGCAGGCCGGGGATGACTGAGGCATGGGCGCTGCTGTCGCTTTCCGGACAAGAGGCCCTGTTTCTGGCCCTGATCTGCTTGGCAGCAGGCATCGTTCGCGGCTTTTCGGGCTTTGCCCTGTCGGCGCTGGTCATGGCAATCGCGGTGTCGATCCTGCCCCCGGTCGAACTGATCCCACTGCTTTGGTTTCAGGAAATGGCCGCCAGCATCCTGATGGCGCGCGGCGGCTGGCGGGACGCAAACCGGATGCTGGTTGCATTGCTGGTCGCGGGAACGTGGATTGGTTGGCCCATCGGACTGTATCTGACCACAACTTTGCCGGTCGAGCAGTCCAAGATGATCGCGTTGACGGTGATTTTGGTGCTTTCCGCACTACAGCTTGGGCGTCTGCGCATTCCGGGCCTCACATCGCGCGCGGGCACGCTGATCTCCGGCGCTGTCGCCGGGGTGATTTCGGGGCTTGCGCATGTGGGCGGAATGGTTGTTGCGCTTTACGTGCTGGCCCAAGGCAGCGCGGCCCGATCTATGCGCGGCACGCTGGTGCTGTTTCTGTTTGTATCCTCAATCGGCGGGCTGTTCATTCAGCTTGGCTTCGGCGTGATGGACGGCACCGGAGCCTTGCGCGGCCTTGCGTTTGCACCGGCGACGCTCATCGGTGTAATGCTGGGCACAAAGTTGTTCAGCCCGAAACTGGAACCGTATTACCGCCCGTTCTGTCTGGGCCTGTTGATCGTTTTGGCTCTGGTCGGTCTGATCCGAATGTGGGTCGGCTGACACGTCACGAATTTGCAAGGGGGAGCGCCTGATGGCTGCACCAACACCAAAGCTGGACCTGTCGCCGAAAGTCTCGGACGAAGTGCGCAAGACGACCTGCTACATGTGCGCCTGCCGCTGCGGGATCAACGTGCACATGAAGGACGGCAAGGTCGCCTATATCGAAGGCAACCGTGACCACCCTGTGAACCAAGGCGTTCTGTGTGCCAAAGGCTCTGCGGGCATCATGCAGCACAACGCGCCGTCACGTCTGCGCAAGCCACTGAAACGCGTCGGACCACGCGGCTCGGGCGAGTTCGAGGAAATCAGCTGGGACGAAGCACTGCAAATCGCGACCGACTGGCTCGCCCCGATCCGCCACAAGGACCCGTCCAAGCTGGCGTTCTTCACAGGTCGGGACCAATCGCAGAGCTTCACAAGTTTCTGGGCGCAGAACTTCGGTACACCGAACTATGCCGCGCATGGCGGGTTTTGTTCCGTGAACATGGCCGCCGCCGGGATCTACACCATGGGCGGCGCGTTCTGGGAATTTGGGCAGCCCGATTGGGATCACACACAGCTTTTCATGCTGTTCGGTGTGGCCGAGGATCACGATTCCAACCCCATCAAGATGGGCATCGGCAAGATCAAAGCCCGGGGCGCAAAGGTCATCGGCGTGAACCCGATCCGCACAGGCTACAACGCTGTGGCGGACGAATGGGTCGGGATTACTCCCGGCACGGACGGCTTGTTCATCCTCGCGATGATCCACGTCCTGCTGAAGGCCGGGAAGATCGATCTGGAATACCTCGCGCGCTTCACGAACGCGCCTGTGCTGGTGAACGCCAACCCGGACAGCCCGGAATACGGCCTGTTCCTGCGCGATGAGACCGGCAAAGAACTGGTCGTCGACCGCAACACAGGCAAGATCGCGCCCTTCGATCAGAAGGGCATCAAGCCCGACCTGAATGGCGCGCACCGCCGTGGCGGCTACACGCACCACACAGTCATGGCCAAGATGGTGGAGAAATACCTCGACCCCCAATACGCGCCCGAGGCGGTCGCCGACAAAGTCGGCATCTCCGCCACACGCATCCGCGCAATTGCTGCCGAACTCGCCCGCGTCGCGTTCGAGGAAGAGTTCGAGATCAAGCAGGAATGGACTGATTTCCGCGGCGAAGTTCACAAGACCATGATCGGCCGCCCCGTGTCCTTCCACGCGATGCGCGGGATTTCAGCCCATGCCAATGGCTTCCAGACCTGCCGCGCGCTGCACATGTTGCAGATTTTCTTGGGCACTGTCGAAGTCCCCGGTGGCTTCCGCTTCAAACCACCCTATCCAAAGCCCGCCACTGCGCACCCTAAGCCACACTCCAATGTCACCCCGAACACGCCGCTGGATGGTCCGCATCTGGGCTTCGTGCATGGCCCGGACGATCTGACCTTGCACGATGATGGTACACCAGCGCGCATCGACAAGGCGTTCAGCTGGGAAAACCCCATGTCCAG
>CAZDXI010000344.1:0-3583 GCA_964509095.1 uncultured Rhodobacterales bacterium | reverse complement strand
AGCAGGCTGGCCTCACGCTGGAACATGCGGCTGAATGTATTGGGATCAGCGGTGCAAGCTTTTCCCGCATGGAAAATGGGCTGTCCAAGGTTACGATGGAGCGGTTGGAAATGCTTGCCGCACTCTACGAGGTTTCCGCGTCTGCACTGGTGGAGGGCAGTATTGTGACTAAGCCTTCAACCATTGACATCGAACGTCTCAAGCTGGTCGTGGAAACTGTACAACGGGTGGTAAACGATCAGGCTACTCATCCTTCGCCAGAGAAGGTCGCAATGGCGGTGAGTGAGCTATACCGTCTTGAGATCACGCACATCGTCAATGATGCGACAGCGGCGTTCGATCCAACGCGACACCTTGCGGTAATTCATTCTATGTTTGAAGACTGGCCTAGTTAGTAGCCTGATCCATAGACCACACCCAACATATCAGGTCACGATGCTAGGATAACTGGCTCCAAAAGGCATTGATACTTTCGATATTTCGGATATTGTCCCATTAACTGTATTTTAGCCAGGGGGCAGCCAAGTGAAATCGATAGAAGAAACGGTCCGCGCAAGGCTGGCCTCTGATGTTGACCCAGCATTTTTTCGCGCTTTGTCGATTGCGATTGCTTGGGCCTATCAAGACCTGTTCGAGCGTATTGAAGAAACTGACTACCTGGATGTTGGGCGTAAGAAGCAGGATTTTGGTTGGCAGCGTTCCTCGGCGGTCGAGTGCGCAATAATTCGTGTTTGCAAAGACCATGGTGTCCCATTCGAGTGGAAACGTCTTGAATACAACGGTCAGAAAAAACTCATGGTGCTGTGTGGGCGCGTTATCTTCATCCATGAAGCGATGCAGTTAGGGGTGAAAGGGCCTTACGTGGCAGATTACAAGCGCAGTCTCGCAGGCACTCACAATGTAACTAGGCAGCTAGAGTTGGATTTGGGGGACATCCCAGGGAAAATCAATGACTGGTCGGGGGAGGTACTGGCTACTCTGTTGCACGGCCATGCGGGGGCTTTGTTCACGAAAGAGCAAAGGGCGCTTGGAGTGCTTCGCGTTGGAGTCGCTGATGGCAGCTATGATAGCTGGGTCGTAAACCAAGATATTACGGAATTTGCGGTTGAAGGTCGTGGGGCATCCATTATTGGCACGAGAGATGCAGATGCAGTCGCTCAACAAGACCGTACAAAGGTAGTTTTGCGACAGCAGGCCAAAAGGAAAGACAAGAACCGATGAAGGTTGGAGTGGATCGTTTCGATGGAAACAGACTTTATCAAGCCAGGGTGGCCCGTGGCTTCCGTATGAATGAGTTGGCTGAGCTTGTCGGAGTATCAAGCCAAGCTATCGGCCAATACGAACGTGAAGATCACAAACCGACTATAGAGGTTGTCAATAAACTGGCGGGTGAACTGAAATTCGATCCTGATTTTTTGATGACGCCGACCAGGCAAAGCGAAGTTGGGCTAGTGTTTTGGCGCGATAGAAAGTCGGAGAGTAAATTTGCTCGTGAGCAAACTGAACAACGGATGCTATGGGCGTCCGAAGTGTTTGCGCTATTCGAATCCTTCGCTGAATTTCATACCGATGCAATGCCAACGGTGACTTTCAACTACGACTATCGCCTTTCGACCAAAGAGGAACTGGAACGTCTAGCCAATGAGGTCAGGCGTGAAATGGGGTTGGGCATGGGGCCAATTCCAAATATGACTCTGGCGCTTGAGAATGTGGGTGTTCCAGTGGTTCTTTTGGATGTTCCTTCTGACAAACAAGACGGGTTCCAATGGTTCGCCGACGACAACGACCGTCATTTTGTAGGTGTGAACACGAGAAATAGCACGGGTTGTAGGGTTCGGTTCGATTTGGCGCACGAGTTCGCTCACATTTTGCTTCACAGAGCCATTGAAACGAAAGAAGCGGAGTCTCCCGCACACCATAAGATTTTGGAAACGCAGGCGAACTACTTTGCAGGGGCTTTCTTGTTTCCAGCCGAGCGGTTTCTCGAAGATGTAACGACACCTAGCCTCGACTATTTTTTGTCGTTGAAAAGGAAGTGGGGCGTAAGCGTTATGGGAATGATCGAACGTGCTTTCGCACTTGGCATGATTGATAAAGACCAGAGATCGTCGCTTCACCGAAGCTGTGGAAGACGGAAGTGGCGCGGGTTTGGTCGATGCGAACCTATGGATGATGACGTACCGATCCACCAGCCAAAATTGATGCGAAAGGCTTTCGAACTGTTGGTGGAGGAAGGTGTGCTGTCAGCGGAAGGGTTAAGAGGCGCACTTCCACTTCCTGTAGATGAGTTCGAGGCAATAATTGGCCTGAGTCTAGGTAGCTTTGGTCGATACACTTCGGTGTCAGATAAGGTGCGTGTTTTGCCTGTTCGCAGCGGGGACATTCGAAGGTCCCCAGAGTTGGTGGCAGATGTCTTGCCGTTCAAGGGTAAGCAAAACAGCTAAAGCTAACTGTAGTCTTTTCGTGGATCGGTCGCTTCGACCCACTTTCGTTTGACAGCAAACTCAGGCCCATCCGCATAATGACGAATTGCACCAGCTTCCTTGTGGCCAAGTATGGCTCGTTGGACTTGTATGTCGGCACCAGCACGGCTCATAGCGTTGACGAACGTTGATCTAAGTGAATAGAGAGCCTTCTGCGGGTCCAAGATCGGTTCCCGCATCTGTTCACGTAAGAGGCGGGCGAAGTTGTGCCGCACTGATCCGACCTGATCAGTCTTGATGGTTTGGAATGTCTTCAAGCCTCCGTCCGCAATCCAATCGGGAAGGCCAGCAATTTCTGGGTGCAGCGGGACAACTCGTGTTGAACTCTCAGTTTTGCTGCCCCTAATCCTAATTAGCTTGTCATCCACATCGTCGGCGGTGAGCCTTATCACTTCAACGGGGCGCATTCCCGAAAATGCAAGGACGCGCACAACCATATGAATGGCTTCGCGGCGATCATCGGAAAGACCTTTGGCGGGTTTCCCCCACATGTCTTCAGCGGCTTCCAGAATGCGACGTACTTCGGCGGGTGCAAAGGGTTTCCATTTCCGCTCCTCAATTGGCCTTTTGTCACGCGGAAGTTTGACGCTTGCCATAGGGTTGTTGTCGATCAAGTCTTCATCGAACGCGAAACTCAGGATGCCCTTTATCGGAGTGAAGACAGCTTGTATTGACGCTGGCTTAATCTCACCAATCAATAGATCACGTAACTGACGCAGGTGTTCTGTCCGCACGTGGCCAATCGGCACGTCACCTGTGATGGCAACAAGGCGGGCGAGTTCACGACGATACTTTGATCGGGTACCAGGCCGAATGGAGTTAAAGTCACAGTAGCGTTCGGTGACCGAGGAAATCGTGTTGGGGTCTGGAGAAAGTTCGGAAATCTTTCGCTCTAACTTGCGCTTGATGAAGTCGTATTCATCCATTTGATCTGGGTCGGAGGGTGGTTCTCGATCAGGACCGAAGCCGACATCAAACGCGGCCACCAATCTGTCTAAATACAGATCGGGATACAAAGGCATCAATGGGGTATCGCGCACCTCGATTTTAGCAGCCGCAACCAAATCAGGATCGAGAGTTTCAACATACTCTTTAAGACC
>CAZDXI010000343.1:0-3590 GCA_964509095.1 uncultured Rhodobacterales bacterium | reverse complement strand
CCTATGCCGCGCATTCCGATGGTTTGAAATCCATGCTTAGCGTGACAGAGAATCTGCAGTTCTGGGCGTCGATCTTTGGCACGTCTGATGTGTCCCAAGCCATCGCCGCCTATCACTTGTCTGCCTTGCAGGACCGTTTGGCAGGTACGCTGTCCGCTGGTCAAAAACGCCGCCTTGGACTGGCGCGGATGTTGGTGACGGGTCGCACAATCTGGGTGATGGATGAGCCGACAGTGTCTTTGGATGCGGATGCGGTGGCGCTCTTTGCCGCTGCCGTTCGGGATCACCTGTCGGGCGGTGGCATGGCGATTATCGCCACCCATATTGATCTGGGATTGTCTGAGGCCTCGGTTTTCGACGTCTCGGGGTTCCGGGCCGAGGCGGACGCGCTTGGCGGGTCCGATGAGGCGTTCCTGTGAGAGCGCTTCTGATCCGTGATCTGAAACTTGCGTTTCGGGCAGGGGGCGGGTTTGGCCTTGGGCTTGCATTCTTCTTGATTGTCGTTGTGTTGGTCCCGTTTTCGGTGGGACCTGAATCCGATCTTCTGGCGCGTATTGCGCCCGGTGTGCTTTGGCTTGGTGCTTTGCTGGCCTGTCTTCTGTCTTTGGATCGCCTGTTGGCGCTCGACTGGGAGGACGGCACGCTCGACCTGTTGGCCACGTCGCCTATTCCCATGGAAGCCGCGCTGAGCATAAAGGCACTGGCCCACTGGCTGGTCACTGGGTTGCCCTTGGTTCTGGCGGCGCCTGTGTTGGGTGTGTTGCTGAACCTCGCACCCGATGGCTATCTTTGGCTTGTTGTGTCGCTGGCGCTTGGCACGCCCGCCTTGTCGGTGATCGGCACCTTCGGGGCTGCGATCACGGTTGGGATTAAACGGGGCGGCTTGCTGATGTCGCTGCTGGTCCTGCCGCTTTATGTCCCGACACTGATCTTCGGCGCAGAGCTCGCCCGCCGCGGATCGGTCGGTCTCGCGGTGGAAACACCGCTCCTTATGCTCGCCGGGATCACCGCTGGGGTTATCGCGCTGATGCCCTTTGCGTCTGCGACAGTCTTGCGCATGAATTTGCGATGAGCAGTGATTGAGCCAACCCGAAAGAGAGACTAGATAGAATCCATGGCATCACTTTGGGAATATGCGAACCCGGTCAAGTTCTTGCGCACCTCGGAAAAGGTGATGCCGGCGCTATGGGGGCTTGCCGCTGTCTGCCTTGTTGTGGGTTTGATTTGGGGCTTTTTCTTTACCCCGAATGACTTTCGCCAAGGCTCGACCGTGAAGATCATCTATTTGCATGTGCCCTCTGCGCTGATGGCGATCAATGCATGGCTGATGATGCTGGTGGCTTCGCTCATCTGGCTGATCCGTCGCCATCACGTCAGCGCGCTCGCAGCCAAGGCGGCCGCGCCTGTCGGGGTGGCCATGACCCTGATCGCACTGTTTACGGGGGCTGTCTGGGGCCAACCCATGTGGGGCACTTGGTGGGCCTGGGATCCGCGCCTGACGTCGTTTCTCATCCTGTTTCTGTTCTATCTTGGCTACATCGCATTGTGGTCTGCGATAGAGGACCCGGATACTGCGGCTGATCTGACGTCTGTTCTGTGCATCGTCGGGTCGGTTTTCGCGATGTTGTCGCGCTACGCCGTGTTGTTCTGGAACCAGGGCCTACACCAAGGCGCAACTCTGTCCTTGGACAAGGAAGAAAATATCCATGACGTGTTCTACTTCCCTCTGCTGGTGTGTATCGCCGGGTTTGTCTTGCTGTTCCTTGCGCTGGTTCTTTACCGCACGGGTACGGAAATCCGGCTGCGGCGCGCGCAAGCGTTGATCCGCCGCGAAGGAGCACGGGCATGAATGTTGATCTTGGAAAGTATGCAGACGTCGTTTTGTCGGCCTATGCGGGGTCCATCCTCGTTCTGCTCGTTCTGGTGTGGGTGTCCTTGCGTACCGGGCGCAAAGCACGCGCCGCGCTGGAGGATGTGGAAAACCGCGCCAAGGAGCCGCGCGGATGAAGCTGAACCCGCTGATGCTTGCGCCGCCTCTGATCTTCCTTTGTTTTGCTGTGTTCGCGGCGATCGGGATGTTTCGCGACGACCCGGATGCCTTGCCCTCTGCGCGGCAGGGGCAAGTGGTGCCCGCAATGCAATTGGCCGAACTGCCGGGCAAGCCTGTGTTCGATCAGGCGGCGTTGACGACGGGTGGCGTGAAACTGGTCAACTATTGGGCGAGCTGGTGCGCGCCATGCCGGGTGGAGCATCCGAACCTCCAGATTCTCGCCGATGAAGGCATTGCCGTCTATGGCATCAACTACAAAGACACACCGGACAACGCGCTGGCGTTTCTGGAGGAGCTGGGTGATCCCTATATAGGTCTTGGAGCGGATGCCGAAGGGCGGACGGGCTTGGAATGGGGACTCTATGGCGTACCGGAAACCTATGTCGTGGACGCTGACGGGGTGATCGTGCTGCGCCATGCGGGGCCTGTGACTGAACGGATCATGGCCGACAAAATCCGCCCTGCTCTGGAAGAGGCCGCGCGGGCGAACTAAACCAAAACGAACTTGCTGGGATCGGCTATCGCAAGTTTGACGTGTCCGAAGCTGTCGCGTTCCAAGTGCTTGTCTAAAGCCTGTACCCTGAACACACGCGCAGGATTTGTCCTGTGATAGAGCGCGCGTCATCCGAGGCCAGAAACCGCACAGCGGCTGCGATGTCTTCGGGGCTGGCGAGGTGATCCAGCGTGGTCAGGTCCAGAAAAGCTTGGGTCAATTCCGGGTCGCGTGGATCTTCGGGTGTATTGACGGCTCCGGGCGCGACGCCGTTTACGCGGATGCCTTCCGGTCCCAATTCCTTGGCCATGCCACGGGTCCACGTGTTTAAGGCTGCTTTGGAGGCTCCATAAATCGACGCCCCCATCGGTTGCAGATCCGCATTGACGGAAGAGATGTTCACGATTGCCGCGCCAGCTTTCAGATGGGGGAGGGCGGCGGCCAGTAAGGCTGCGGGCGCAGACAGATTCAAATCAAGGATCGTGTGATGGTCCTCAATGTTGAACGCTTCCCGGGGGCTGGCGGCGATGGCGCCCGCGTTATTCACGATGAGGTCGATTTTGCCGAACCTTGCCAACGTGGCGTCAATCACGTTCTGCGGCGTGCCGGGTGCCGTTAAGTCGGCTTGGATCGCCAGCGCGTCCGGTAAGTCAGCCTGCACATCGTCCGCGGGATGAGAATGCCATGTGAAAGCGACATGATGGTCGCGCGCCAGATCAGTGGCAATCGCGCGGCCAATCCCGCGCGCGGCTCCGGTGACAAGAGCTGTTTTCATGAGCGTGCCTCCAAATGCAAAAGGGCGCCCCGAGGGACGCCCGTTCACGGTGTATCAGAGGCCCTTTAGGCCGCTTTGGCAAGGTTGCGCAGCACGTAATGCAGCACGCCACCGTTTTCGATGTATTCGATCTCAACCCCGGTATCGATCCGGCACTTGAGCGTGATCTCCTTGGTGGCGCCGTCCGCATAGGTGATCGTGCAAGGCACTTCGGCCAGCGGAGTCACATCGTCCAGCCCGTGAATGGCAACGGTTTCGTCGCCCTTCAGACC
>CAZDXI010000342.1:395-3643 GCA_964509095.1 uncultured Rhodobacterales bacterium | reverse complement strand
AGCCACATCAGGTGACGATCTTATTCTGTCGGGCGCTGGCGCGGACTCAATCGTGGCATCAGGCGGCAGCGACACAATTGATAGCGGGACAGATGACGACACGCTTGATCTGAGCGGACTCACTGGCGATGTGACCGTCACGTTCACAGGCGACGAAGCCGGAACGATCACGGATGGAACGGACACGATCGCGTTCTTCGATGTGGAAAACCTGATACTGACCGATCAGGCTGACAGAGTGAATTCAACAGCCAGCGGATAGAGCGATTTTGACATAATCGATGCCGGGACCGGTGATGACACCATCCAAACCGGGTCGAGTCAGGATACCGTCCTTGGTGGCGACGACGCTGACAGTATCAACGCAGGCCAAGCGAATGACAGTGTGGACGGCGGATCTGGCAACGACACCATCCAAGGCGGAGAACAGAACGATACACTGATCGGTGGAGCCGGAGCCGACTGGCTCATGGGCAACAACGATAACGACAGTCTCGATGGCGGCGCCGGCAATGATCGGCTGGATGGGAATTTTGGCAATGACACAGTCTTGGGCGGCGCAGGCAACGACACCATCACAGGCCATCAAGGCAATGACAGTCTTGATGGCGGAGATGACGCGGACAGTTTCGACCTGAATGACGGCTTCGGCAGCGATACAATCATTGGGGAGAGAGGCGGCTTCGCCAGGGCCCCCATTGATATGGGTAGTTTGGCCGCTGCGGTAACAGTCACCTATTCCAACACCGAAGAAGGCACGATCACAGACGGTACTGACACCTTGTCGTTTTCACAGATTGAGGCCGTGATCCTGACCGGTCAGTCCGATCTGGTGAACATGTACAACAACACGGCTGCGCATAACATTGATGGCGGCGCAGGGAACGACACGATCACTGGCTCTATGGGCGCTGATGTGTTGGTGGGCGGCACGGGCAATGACTCGCTGGATGGCGACTGGGGGGACGACACTCTCCTCGGCGGGGATGGAAATGATTATCTCGACGCCTACGATGGAGATGATTACGTCGATGCGGGCACGGGTGACGATACGCTTGAGGCCGGTTTTGGCACCGATACCTTCATCGGCGGAATTGGTCTGGACGCCTACGTCATAGATGGTTCCGTTGTGGAGAGCTTTGCCTTCAACATCGATCTGGTCGCTGGCTCGGATCAGTGGGGGAACGTTTATTCTGGCATCGAAACGCTGATCGGTGGCGATGAGGACGATACGTTCACAGGAGACGGCGAAGACAATCTGCTGGAAGGCAGGGATGGTGCGGATCGTTTCGTCGCGCTTGACGGGTTTGGCGCCGACACCATTGTTGGTGGTGAAGGCGGCATTGACGACGACCGCATTGATCTGTCCTCCCTCACGGGCGCTGTCACCATCAACTATACCGGAGACGAAGCGGGTACGATCACCGACGGAACAGATACGATCACGTTCACGGAGATCGAAGGTTTCATTACTTCCGACCAGAACGACTTCATAAGTGGCGGGTCGAACAACGAAAACGTCAACATCGACACCCGCGCCGGCAACGACAACATCACCACCGATCACGGAGATGATACAATCGACGCCGGCAGCGGGAATGATACGGTCATTGCCTCATTTGGGGATGACAGTGTTCTGGGTGGCGACGGGAACGACAGCCTGTCAACGGGATACGGTGCGGACACGGTCTTTGGTGGTGCAGGAAACGACACCCTTTGGGTAAGTCGAAGCGATTTCGACTACATCGACGCAGGCGCTGACGCTGACCGGATCAATGTTGTCAGCGAATTCGGGCAAGACACCGTTTACGGCGGCGAAGGTGGCACCGACTCGGACACACTGGATTTCTACTATTTCGATTTCGTTGGCCGCGGCCTGGACGTCACATTTACCGGCAATGAACAAGGAACGTTCACGGATGTTGCCGACACAGCAGAGTTCTACCAGATTGAGGCGCTGTCACTTACTGATCAGGACGACACGGTAGACGCCTCATTATCGTCCGGACCACATGTCTTCGAAGGGCGCGGCGGGAACGACACGCTGATCGGCGGCAGCGGGAACGACACACTGATCGGCGGCACTGGCGACGACAGTCTGGATGGCAATGCAGGTGACGAAACTTTCATCGTTGAAGACGGTTTTGGAAACGACACACTGATCGGCGGCGAAGGCGGCACAGACGACGATCTGGTTGATTTGTCCGCACTGACAACAGGTGTCACGGTCACGTACTCCGCAACCGAATCTGGAACAATCCAAAGCGGCAGCGACACGATCACATTTTCCGAGATCGAACAAATAGGTCTGACATCTCAAAACGATAGTATCGAAGCAGACCTGTACGTGGGCACGCTGGACATCCATGGCGGCGCCGGAAATGACACGCTGGATGTGGGGGACTTCAACTACTTGAGTGAGGCCGGGTTCACCGGCACAATAACAGATGCGGGTTTCAGCCTGACCAACGGCGAGGATACGATCACCGGCAGCGGGTTTGATGTCTTCCGACTAAGCTATGGCGGCGACACAATTGATGCGTCGGCCGTGACAACGGATATTCATATTGTTGGACTCGACGGATCCTACAACGGCGTGAATGATGACGTCCTCATTTCCGGATCCGGGAACGACACGATCTGGTCCGGTGATGGTCACGCCACCATTACTGGTGGGGCGGGCGACGATATCATTACCACCATCAACGGTGACAAAACCTTTCTGTTTGAAGACGGTTTTGGGAACGACACCATTGATGCGTCCACCGGACAAGACAGGGTCGATTTCACTAGCCTAAGCGCGCAAGCTGTGGCCGTGACAATGACCTCCGGATCGCTCGGGACTGTCACATCGGGCGTCGATAGCGCACTGCTTTCCGGCAGTACCAGAAACTTCGAAGAATTCGCACTGTCTGACAACAACGACAGCTTCACCGCGACCGGTAGCGCAGAAGCGTTTGAAGTCTCCGGAGGGGATGGAAATGACACTCTGACCGGCGGCAGTGGCAATGACACGCTAACAGGCGGAGACGGCGATGACCTGATCGATGGCGGCGATGGCGATGATTTCCTGACAACAGGTCTTGGGCAGGACACATTGCTGGGCGGCGCGGGCAACGACACGTTGATGAACTCCGCTGGAGATGACCTTCTGGTCGGCGGCGCGGGCGATGACAGCATTGTCGCAACAGGCGGCAATGACACGTTGCAGGGCGGGACCGGAAACGACACGATGGAAGGCGGCGATG
>CAZDXI010000342.1:0-385 GCA_964509095.1 uncultured Rhodobacterales bacterium | reverse complement strand
GGGTTCGGCAATGACAGTATCACTGGTGGCGAAGGCACAACAACCGGCATTGATGACGATGTGATCGACCTGACGGCCGTGACCAGCGCAGTCACCGTCACCTATACCAACGACGAAGCCGGAACGATCACCGATGGCACGGACACCATCACCTTCACCGAGATTGAGCGGGTCATAACCACAGACCAAGCCGATGTCGTCGACGCCAGCAGCAAGGCGGGGTCAGGCGGTATCAATGTCGATACGCGGGATGGCGACGACACGATCACTGGTGGGATTGGCGCTGACACGATTGCAGGTGGTGGTGGCAATGACACCATCGATGGTGGCAGTGGCAACGATTGGATTGAAGATGGATATCAGCGCGATATTCCGAAATGGTGGT
>CAZDXI010000341.1:0-3667 GCA_964509095.1 uncultured Rhodobacterales bacterium | reverse complement strand
CTCGAACTGAAGCTACTGAACGCCTGCAATCGTGTCGCCAGCCTCTAAAGCAGAAAGAATTACTCCAAAGGTTCGTCGTTTGCTTTTGACAGACGATCTGACACCTTTGAAAGCGCTGAGAGCAGGGACTTTTGTTCTTGATCATCCAGTGCGCTTAAAATTGCTGCCGCATTTTTGAGGTCCTGCCGGATGATCGCCGCAATGACCTCAGTTCCTTGGGGGGTCAAAGACAAACTTATGGCACGGCCATCACTTTGATCTTTCTCTGATTGAACAATCCCACGTTTCACCAAAGCTGTAACGGCTGTTGAGATCGTGGATCGTGGGACGGATAGCTCGTCTGCCAAATGGGACGGGCGGCAACGCCCCTCAGCCTGAAGTATTCGCAGCATATTGAAATAGAGCGGGTTGAAAGGGATCAGACCCTCTGCCGGTGCCCCCTGTTTGCCTGCAACCAGCAAGGCCCGAATGATCAAGTTAAGGTAAAGGCCGAGTTCTTTTGTACGGTCGTCAGACAATTCTTGCTTCCATCTCTTGGAAAGTACGGATTCCGTACTACTTGATACGTCATCCGTATTATATAAGAGAGCCGCAGCCATGAACAGACTTGTCGTACTTATCTCAGCATTGGGCATTCTGGCCGGATGTTCCGACATCGCCCCGCCCGATCAACCACCAGAACTGACCACACCCCCAGAAGTCGCAACCGACGGATTTGTCACCGCTTACACTGAACAGGTCATCCCCATGTCGCTTCCTGACTTACGTGAATTTATGTTGGAACGCCCCATCGTTACCTTTCTGGAACCCACTGGGAATATCTCGAACCCGGTTGAGTTTGAAGTTCTGAAAGGCACCTGGGGCGAGGTCGGCGCAACCCGACGGGTCAAGCTGGCCGACGGCCACTACGCAATTGAGCGTATCACCCGCAATGATCCGGGCGCTTTCGATTATCAGATATTTGTCTTCACCAACGCTGCCGGGCGTGGCGTGGATCAAATCGTCGGCGAACAACGCTTTGTGCCGGTTGAAGACGGCACGCGGTTTGAATGGAGCTATAAGGTCTTGCCAAAACATTTCATCGCCCGGCAGGTGATACGCGGCAACATGGATGCAATTGAGGGCTTCATTGCTGGTGGTCTGGAACGGTTCACAGCCGCCGCGACCGAAGCGTCACAGTGATCTTCAGACCTGTTTCACCGCGTCGTCGACCAATTGCTTGGCATCGGTCCAAGGATAGCCTTGCATGGTGATCAGGGAGTGCATGATCCCATGCAAATGACACAACAGCCCGTCTGTCGCGACTTTGACAGATGGGCTGTCCCGCTTTTCTGATCGGACGTTTGCGACCGCCTGAAAGAAGATATCGTAGTAGGCGATTGTCGCGTCTTGCCCCACGAAAGACTGCACATCCGCGTTGCCGACACCTGCATTCATGAAGACGAGATGATAGTGGTGGGTGTTCTCTCTCCAGTAGCCCGCGTAGGCTTGAGCCGCCTTTCGCAAGACCTCCCTTGGATCCATGCAATCACGGGTCGCGGCTGTGACATCCTCAAAAGCCTTACCAATAATATGGCCCCATAACCGCGCCAAAATATCTAACTTGCTTGGATAATATCGGTAAAGCGCCATAGGCGTCAGCCCGACCTCTTTGCCCAATCGGCGCATTGAAACTGATGCGAAGCCCTCATTTAAGAACAAGCGCAAGGCGACCGAGGCAATCTCTTCGCGGCGTTCTGCCATTGCATCATCGGACAGCATGGGACGTCCACGGGGAGCAGGTTGTTTTGGCAATGTTTCGGGCCTTCACGGATTTTACCGGATTACATCACAAAATAGTATACGCGTATATTTAATATGTACAGGCGTGACCATTTTAGTGTACGCGTATTTTAAAAGGAGAACGCTGATGCTAAAGAACATAACCACCGCCATCTGGTTCGCAGTTGCGATGCCCCTATCGGCAAGCGCAGACAGCGTCCTCGGTGTTTGGCAAACCCAAGACCAAGACGGTCATGTGCGCATTCATTCCTGCGGAGCGAACAAGTTTTGCGGAACACTCGTATGGTTTGACCCTAAATCGCCGACGGCTCCGATGGATCGTCAAAATCCAGATCCTGACCTGCGCGGCAGAAACCTCATCGGGATCGAGATTTTAACTGATGTGCCGGTCGCAGCCGAAAGCCGCGCTGCGGGCATCATCTACAACCCGCACGATGGCAAAAGCTTTGCGGCCCGCATCGCGCTGCAATCCACACAAACCCTGCGAGTGACCGGATGTTGGGGCGTCATCTGCCGCAGCAATATCTGGCACCGCGTTTCCCAATAGCAAAGGACAAGACAATGACGAAGCTTCTCAGACCCATTCTATTCCTCAGCGGGGCTGCCATTATCTGGCTCGGGCTGAATGTAGGACTTGGCGGGATACAGACCCTCGGATGGCAAGGTGCCGCTGATTTTCTGGCTATCACCGATGCTGCAACTTTTGCGATCCAAGACAATCACACGCGGTTCATCGCAGGGGTGTGGACCAGCGTCGGCGTGTTGTTTGTCGCCGGTGCGTTCGCCCTGACGCAATTGCGTGCAGTCATGATTGCCTTAATCGCGATGATCTTCATCGGCGGCCTGATGCGTTTAACGCAAGGCGACACCAGCCTGTTGTTCAGCGGTGCCATTGCCCCGTCGTTGATTGCAGAACTGATCTTGTTCCCCTTGCTCGGTCTATGGATTTTCAACACCACGGGAGGCCAAGAAAATGTATGAACTCGCACTGATCTTCGTCGGGCTTCTTGCAGGGAGTTTACTAACCGAAGGCATGGTCTTAGTCCCGTTTTGGCGGGACCTGCCGATGGCAAAGTTTTATGAGTTGCATGGCTCCGGTGGTCCCAAGCTATTTCGCTATTTTGCACCTTTGACGACGTTTGCTGTTCTGGCTGCACTTGGTCACGCGGTGACGAGCGGGGGCAACGGGTCTTGGATCGCCGCGAGTTTATGTTTCATGACCCTAGCATCGTTTTTTGTGTTTTTCAGAGCAGTGAATAACAAGTTGTCGGCGCATGCCTACAACGAAGCCGATCTCTCTAAGGTCTTGGGGAAATGGGCAATATGGCATCATGCCAGAACGTTTCTGATGCTCACAGCCTTCGCTATTTTGTCATTTGCACAGTGATCAATAGCTAATCGTAAATGGGACAAACCAGTTTTCGACGGCGATGAAACCACCAAAGCCGCCGTTCGAGCACGACGCAGCATTCGGAACTATGGGCTCCTCGCGGCCGTTCTCCACTTTACAGTATCGTGGTGCATCTGCCCAGACTGTGTCGTCAGAGACGGCCCATTGCCGCCGTCCATGATTGAGAAGCAATGCTGTGGTCGCATTCCGCATTGCTGACCTTCGTGCGCAGTGCGTCAAAACGGAAAGTCTGACGACAACCATGAGAATAGGCAAAGTGGTAAAGATCAGGGAATTTGCTCAGACTTGAATTGCCGCTTGTGGAGCCACTTTCTGTCGGACCTCTTCATAAAGATCCACTTCTGCCTCAGTCGCATCGATCTCAACGACCAAGGAAAAACGCGTCATGCACCGCTCAGGGTCCACATTGCGATTGTCCTTCCACCAGCCGCCAACCGGATAGATGGCGAGAACGCCACGTCGGTCAAGATCGAT
>CAZDXI010000340.1:0-3669 GCA_964509095.1 uncultured Rhodobacterales bacterium | reverse complement strand
ATCGGCGGCAGATGGGTATTGGAACCAACGTGCCAAAAGCCGGTCCACCTTTGCAGGCGAGTGGACGCATACCGGCGACAAGTACGAACGCCGCGAAGATGGTCGTTTTGTTTACTGCGGGCGCACGGATGACATGTTCAAAGTCTCTGGCATTTGGGTGTCCCCGTTCGAAGTCGAACAAGCCATTTCTTCACATGAGGCCGTGCTGGAGTCCGCTGTGGTCCCGGCCTTGGACGAGCAAGGGTTGGAAAAACCCAAAGCCTTTGTTGTGCTCAAGGATGCGTCCGCAGCGAACGGGTTTTCTGACGCGATCAAACCCTATGTGCAGGATCGGATCGGCAAGTGGAAGTACCCGCGCTGGATCGAAATCGTCGATGAATTGCCCAAGACCGCGACAGGGAAAATTCAACGCTTCAAGCTGCGGTGAGCTCTTCATGGCAACCATCGGCGTTTCTGGAGGCCGGCGGAAAGCAACTTGAGTATGCCTGTTTTGGCCCTCCACCGGATAAGGCGCCAACCTTGGTCCTGTTGCATGAAGGATTGGGTTGTGTGGCTTTGTGGCGAGACGTGCCGCAAAAGCTCGCGGAGAGAACCGGGTGGGGCGTGTGTGCATACTCACGACAAGGCTATGGCCGGTCTGATCCCAATGATCTTCCCTTGCCGCTGGATTACATGACGGTGGAGGCAACTCAGGTTCTGCCGCAGGTCTTGGACTATATCGCGCCAAAAACTTGCGTTCTGGTTGGCCACTCCGACGGGGCCACCATCGCAGCCCTTCACGCGGCTCTCTGTCCGGCCCCAAGTCTGAAAGGCACTTGCCTGATTGCTCCGCACTTTTTTACCGAACAGATTGGTCTGAATGCCATTCGGGCCGCGCGCGAAGCCTATCAGGCCGGTGATCTCAAACAGCGCCTGTCGCTTTATCATGCCCATGTGGATTGCGCCTTTCGGGGGTGGAACGACAGTTGGCTCCACCCCGATTTTGTAAACTGGCGCGTCGATCAGCACATTCGTGCAATTTCACAGCCTATTCTGGCCGTTCAGGGACGCGATGATGCTTACGGAACTCTGCGCCAGATTGACGTGATCTCTGATTTGGCGTGCGTGGATGTGCAGAGGCTTGTCATTGATGGCGTTGGACACGCGCCGCTTTCTGAGGCGTTCGATCAATCTTGTGGCGCTCTGTCTGATTTTCTGCAAAATATAGAAATATAATACACAATAAGGTCCATTTATCAGGAAATGTGGCCGAAGTATGTATTTATATTGCACTCCTTTCCTTTACCCATCGTACTACGCGTCCTAGCTTGCTTCGACAGACGGAGAGCATGATGACCAAAGTAATCGACTTCCAAACAGACCCGAAACAGTACCGCCACTGGAAAGTGGACTATGACGGGCCAGTCGCTTGGCTGACGATGGATGTGGACGAAGACGGTGGGCTCTTTGACGGTTATCAACTCAAGCTGAACAGCTATGATCTGGGCGTCGATATCGAGTTGAACGATGTTGTCCAGCGGATGCGGTTTGAGCACCCCGAAGTCAAAGTTGTCGTCATGCAGTCCGGTAAGGACCGTGTGTTCTGCGCCGGGGCCAACATCCGCATGTTGGGCGGAGCCGCTCATTCCCATAAAGTGAATTTCTGCAAATTCACCAACGAAACACGGAACGGTTACGAAGCGGCTGAAACCGAAAGCGGTCAGAAATACATTGCGGCCGTGAAAGGTTCTTGTGCGGGTGGCGGTTATGAACTCGCGCTGGCGTGCAACCACATCATGTTGACTGATGACAGTGCGTCCTCTGTCGCTCTGCCCGAAGTGCCATTGCTCGCTGTTTTGCCCGGGACCGGAGGCCTGACGCGCGTGACCGACAAACGCAAAGTCCGCCGCGATCGTGCCGACGTCTTCTGTGCGATGGAAGAAGGTGTGCGCGGCAAACGCGCAGCTGAGTGGAACCTTGTAGACGAGGTCATTCCGAATTCGAAGTTCGACGACACGGTACGGGAACGAGCCCGCGAATTTGCTGAAGCGTCCGGCAAACAGGACGTTGCAAACGGCATTGAATTAACGCCGCTGGAGCGAACCATCACAGACACCGCAGTCACCTATTCGACGGTCGAGGTCACTCTGGATCGCGACGCGCGCTCTGCAACTGTTTTGATTAAAGGTCCTGATGAGTCTGCTCCGGCTGACATGGCAGCGTTCGAGAAAGAGGGCGCCGCATCCTGGATGCTTCGGGCCTGCCGTGAACTGGAAGACGCGCTGCTTCACCTGCGTCTGAACGAAGCTGAATGCGGGCTATTGGTGTTCCAGACGCAAGGCGATCCGGAACTGGTTCTGGCTCATGAAGCATTGCTGCTTGGCAACCGCGATCATTGGCTTGCCAATGAAGTCCTGCATTATTGGAAGCGCACTCTGAAGCGTGTGGATGTAACGTCCCGCTCATTGGTGGCGTTGGTGGAGCATGGGTCCTGTTTTGCGGGCGTGCTGGCTGAACTGCTGTTCGCCGTAGACCGGTCCTACATGATGGAAGACGAATTCGAAGGGGACAATCGCCCCATCGCAACTGTAACCCTGTCCGACGCAAATTTTGGTCCGTTCCCGATGGGCAATGACCTGACCCGTTTGCAAACGCGGTTCCTGGGAACACCAGAGGCCGTCGATGCCGCGAAGGCTCAGATCGGCGCGGCTATGGAAGCAGAAGACGCAGATGAATTCGGACTTGTGACCATGATCCTCGACGACATCGACTGGGAGGACGAAATTCGCATCTTCATGGAAGAGCGGGCAAGTTTCTCTCCGGATGCGATGACAGGCATGGAAGCCAACCTGCGGTTTGCCGGGCCTGAGACAATGGAAACGCGCATTTTTGGCCGTCTAACGGCGTGGCAAAACTGGATTTTCAACCGACCCAATGCAGTTGGCCCTGACGGCGCCTTGCAGCGCTACGGAACCGGTCTGCGCGGTGACTACAACATGGAACGGGTCTGACCCGATAAACTGAACACAAACAGGGAGAGCCTGATGCACGACCAGATTGATGTAAGCTATGATACCCGTATTCCAAACAATGTCGGTCTTTCGAGCGACCGTAAGGTTCTGAAAGCGCTTGAAAAATGGCACCCGGGCTACATCGACTGGTGGAACAAGCTGATCCCACAGAACTTTCAGGAATCCATGGTCTATTTGCGCACTGCGGTTAGCGTTGATCCGAAAGGCTGGGCAAAGTTCGACTATGTGAAGATGCCTGACTACCGTTGGGGTGTCCTGTTGGCGCCTGCTGTGGAAGATCGTGTGATCCCGATGGGCGAGCACAAAGGTCAGCTCGCTTGGCAGGAAGTACCGGGCGAATACCGCAACATGCTGAAGCGCTTGATTGTCATTCAAGGTGATACAGAGCCGGGGTCTGTTGAACAGCAGCGGTTTCTTGGTCTCACCGCGCCGAGTCTGTACGACATGCGCAATCTGTTTCAAGTCAATGTCGAAGAAGGCCGGCACCTATGGGCGATGGTCTACTTGCTGCAAAAGTACTTCGGCAAGGATGGTCGTGAAGAAGCAGATGAGTTGCTGATCCGCTCGTCTGGTTCCGAAGAAGCCCCGCGTATGCTGGGTGCATTCAATGAGGAAACGCCGGACTGGCTGTCTTTCTTCATGTTCACCTATTCCACAG
>CAZDXI010000339.1:0-3706 GCA_964509095.1 uncultured Rhodobacterales bacterium | reverse complement strand
CATTCACCCCTCGCTTTTGCCGAAGTATCGCGGTCTGCACACCCATGCGCGCGCGCTCGCGGCTGGCGACAAAGAGCATGGCTGCACCGTTCATGAGGTCACAGCCGAATTGGATGACGGGCCGATTTTAGGACAGGCGCGCGTGCCGATCAAACCCGGCGATACGCCCGAAGCGCTCGCCGCCCGCGTTCTGGAACAGGAACACATCCTTTACCCGGCCGTGTTAAAGGCGTTTGCACGTGGCGATAGAACGCCGATCAAGATCGGTTAACCTCTGGAACTACTTAACAAAATGCTCTAAGCCCTTCGACACTTCAAAAACACGCGGGAAAGAACCTGCCACGAATGCGCACACTTACCAAAACTGCCGACCTTGCAGAGTTCTGCCAAGCTGCTGCTGGCGCTCCTTATGTCACTGTCGATACTGAATTTCTTCGGGAACGGACGTATTACGCCAAGCTTTGCCTGGTGCAATTGGCCTATCCCGGTGACGGCAAGACCGACGCCGTGCTGGTGGATCCGTTGTCGAACGATCTGTCTTTGGAACCGTTGTACGATCTGTTCCGTGATACGTCCGTAGTCAAAGTTTTTCACGCAGCCCGCCAAGATCTGGAAATATTTTTCGTTGAAGGGGAGGTCTTTCCAGAGCCCTTGTTCGACACGCAGGTGGCCGCAATGGTGTGCGGGTTTGGCGATCAGGTGGGGTATGAAACGCTGGTGCGCAAGATCGCCAAGGCGTCTTTGGACAAGACCTCCCGGTTCACTGACTGGTCACGCCGCCCGCTGACGGATGCGCAGCAGACCTATGCGCTGGCGGATGTCACGCATCTGCGCCAGATTTATGAATTTCTGGCCGCGGAACTGGAAAAGACCGGTCGCGAGAATTGGGTGCGGGAGGAACTGACGGTTCTGACCAGCTCCGAAACCTATTTGATTGCACCGCAAGACGCATGGAAGCGGGTCAAAACACGCACGAATTCGGGCAAATTTCTCGCCGTGGTGCGTGAACTTGCCGCCTTCCGAGAGGACTACGCGCAACGCCGCGACGTGCCGCGCAACCGGGTGTACAAGGACGACGCGCTGATCGAATTGGCCTCTTTGAAGCCGAAGGATCACAAAGAACTTAATCGCGCGCGACTGCTTCTGCGCGAAGGGCGCAAAGGCGATATTGCAGACGGTATTCTGGAGGCGATCGTTCATGCCGCCGAATGCCCGCCCGAGCATTATCCAAAGGTCTCCAATTCGCGCGACAAGCTGCAGGTGAACCCGGCTTTAGCCGATCTGCTGCGTGTATTGCTGAAGGCAAAGACGGAAAGCTCTGGCGTTGCGCCGCGCCTGATTGCGTCGGCGGCGGAACTTGATGCGATTTCTGCTGGCGAACGTGACTTGCCCGCGTTGCGCGGATGGCGGGCCGAAGTGTTTGGGCAGGATGCCCTGCGTTTGTGTGACGGACAGATCGCGCTGTCTGCGGACAACGGAAACATCGCAATAGTCGAGTTATGACGCGTTAACGGCGCACGCTCAATTCGTTCTGCGCGGCGACGATGCGGATTCTGCGAACGCCTGACAGCTGCTGGTTCGTAAGTTTGCGCCCCACTTGAACTTCGCGGGTCTGTACTGGTCCAACGGCTTGCGGTGTGGCCGGGCGTTGCCGTTCCATTGTGTACGTCAACACGCCTTTCACCGGCAATTCATCTTCGTTCTCTGGAATCAACCCGACGCTGAACGCCCCTTGGCGACTGTCCACACCGGTCGCGCGTATGATTGCCCCACCAGGAACGCGTTCAATTCGCAAGGCCGTGACGGTCGCAATCGGAGACGTCTGGTTCAGTGAGTCGCGATAGGCTTCCCGCGATGCGCTCAGGCCGCCCCGACGCGGGATCAGCGGGTTTACGTCTTCCGTGCTGGCTGCCACCGGTTCTGCACTTGCGCGGCCAAACCAGTTGGACGGGTTCACACGGCTGTCACGCCACGTACTGCATCCGCTCAGTACAACGCTGGCAATCACAAGACTGGTAAAAGTTGTGCGCATTCCGCGAGACGCCCCTGTATATGGTGTTTTCCTATGGGTTACCCCATTGATGCGGCGTTGCAAAGAGGGAGCGTCGGTTTGGGGGCTGGACGTTGCGGGGATGAGCGCCTAACTCGTTACCTGTTGCAAAGCGAAGGATACCAAGATGGCGAGCGCAGCCTTCGAAGAAATCGTCGAAGACTTTGACTTCCTTGAAGATTGGGAAGACCGTTACCGCTTTGTCATCGATGAGGGCAAGAAGCTGGACCCGCTGCCGGATGAATTGAAGGTGCCCGCGACCAAAGTTGACGGATGTGCGTCACAGGTCTGGCTGCACCCGGTGATCGAAAGCGGCACGTTTCGTTTTGACGGCGAAAGCGATGCGATGATTGTGCAAGGGCTGATTGCTGTGCTGCAGAAGCTCTATAACGGTTTGCCGGTTTCGGAGGTCGTTTCGGTCGATGCGCGTGCAGAAATGGCGCGAATTGGGTTGAATGACCATCTGTCTGCGCAACGCTCCAATGGGTTGCGTGCGATGATCGAACGCATTCGCTCAGTGGCCGCAGACGCCACAGCATAACATTGACGCGCGGCGCGATCCTGATACACCCGCGCCACGTTTACCAAAGGCCAAACCCATGAACCTGTTCGCCGATATTCGTGCGCTTGTGATCAATGCGCTGTCCACTTTGGAAGCAGATGGCGTGCTACCCGAAGGGCTGGAGACGCGTAACGTCACGGTCGAGCCTCCGCGCGACGCCGCGCACGGAGATATGGCCACTAATGCGGCTATGGTGCTGGCCAAACCCGCCGGGAAAAAACCGCGCGACATCGCAGAGGCTTTGGCAGCTGTTCTGGCGCAAGATGACCGCATCGAGTCGGCAGAAGTCGCAGGGCCGGGGTTCTTGAACCTGCGCTTGTCTGAATCTCTATGGCAGGGCGTGGTAGGTGCTGTTTTGTCGACCGGCGTGGGCTTTGGACGCTCCACCCTTGGCAAGGGCAAGAAGGTAAACGTTGAATATGTGTCGGCAAACCCAACCGGGCCGCTGCATGTTGGCCACACACGCGGCGCTGTGTTCGGCGATGCGCTGGCGTCCTTGCTGGATTTTGCCGGGTTCAACGTGACGCGAGAGTACTACATCAACGATGGCGGTGCGCAGGTCGATGTACTCGCCCGGTCCGTTTACCTTCGCTATCTGGAAGCGCATGGGCAGGAGGTCGCGTTTGAGGATGGAACATACCCCGGTGATTATCTGATTCCGGTAGGCGAGGCTTTGAAGGCCAAGGTCGGTGACAGTTTCGTCGATAAAGGCGAACAGTTCTGGCTGTCCGAGGTGCGCGAGTTCGCCACCGAGGCAATGATGGACCTCATCCGTGCAGATCTCGCCGCGTTAGGTGTCGAGATGGATATGTTCTATTCCGAAAAGTCATTGTACGGCACCGGTCGGATTGAAGCGGCGCTCGATGATTTGCGGGGTAAAGGTCTGATCTATGAAGGCGTGCTGGAACCGCCCAAAGGCAAAAAGCCAGATGATTGGGAACCGCGCGAGCAGACCTTGTTCAAATCGACTGAGCATGGCGATGATGTGGACCGGCCTGTTATGAAGTCGGATGGCGCGTGGACCTATTTCGCGCCGGATATTGCGTACCATTTTGACAAGGTTTCCCGTGGGTTCGACGCGCTTATTGATGTGT
>CAZDXI010000338.1:0-3712 GCA_964509095.1 uncultured Rhodobacterales bacterium | reverse complement strand
GGATCATCCTTGCCCAGCGCCTTGGCACCTTCAATCACGGTGACCTTGCTGCCCAGACGGATATGCGCCTGCGCCATTTCCATCCCGATAGGACCGCCGCCGATGATCAACAGATGTTCGGGCTTCTCGCGCAGTTCGAAAATCGTTTCGTTCGTTTCATAGGGCACATCCTCAAGCCCCGGTATCGGCGGCACGAAGGGGCGCGAACCTGTGGCGATCACAATGCGGCGCGCGGTGATCGTGTGCTCCCCGGCTTTCACTTCGGTGGGCGAGATAAACTCCCCAAATTCACGAATGACCTGAACACCGAGGCCTTCAAACCGTTCCTGACTGTCCACAGGCTCAATCTGCGCGATGACGTCTGCGACGTGATCCTTGGCCGCGGCATAGTCCACCTGCGGCTCCGCATTGGCGACGCCATAGGCGCTGGCATGGGCTTGCGCATGTGCCGCCTTGCCCGACGCGATCAGCGCCTTGGACGGCACACACCCGAAGTTCAGGCAATCGCCCCCCATCTTGTGCCCTTCCAAAAGAGTCACCTTCGCGCCCATCTGGACAGCCCCGGCAGCGACGGACAAACCGCCAGAACCAGCGCCAATCACAAGGATATCTGTGGAAACCTTACCCATGGGTTAGATTCCTTTCCGGCCGGTCACGGCCTTGATCACAATCGGCAGCATCGCCAGCGCACACAAGCCAAGGATCGGCAGCAGCACGTGCGGTTCAAAGATAATGCCCAAATTCGGTGTCTCCCCCGCTGCAAAGACTTCGCCCAAGCCCGCGCCAACAGACGTGAATACAACAGCGCCCGGAATGATGCCCAGGAAGGTCGAAACCGCATAGCGATACAGAGGCACTTCAAGGAACGCAGGCAACAGGTTCGCCACAAAGAACGGAACGGCCGGGACAAGCCGGATCAGAAACAGCATCGACCACTGGTTTTCATCTATCCCGTCCTTGATCTTCTTGATCGGCCCGCTGGAGCTTTCCAGTTTCGCACCAAGCTGCTCACCAAATCCGTGACGCGCCGCAAGAAAGATCGCGACGGCCCCGATAGTGGCTCCTGTCACGTTGAACAACGCTCCCAATGCTGTGCCAAAGAGGAACCCTCCGGTCAGCGTCGCAATCGTCGCACCCGGCAACGAGAACGCCACGATCACCACATAGGCCAGCACAAACAGCTCCGCAGTCATCACAAAATTCGTATCCCGGAATGCAATCAGCGCCTCACGGTTGTCCCGCAACGCATCAAAACTGAGATAATCGCGCAAGGTGAACGCCCCGATTGCAGCCACAATCAGAATGCCGATCAACGGCAACCGCCGGGCCCAGCCAGATTTCGGGGTATTTGTCATGTCGCTCATATGGCACGCCTTTCCGGGCTTTTGGAAGCAATGCGATAAACTTGGCGACAGGGGTAGCCCGACAGAAGCATGATCACGCGCGCTTGATCTTGGGTGACCGATCTGGGCGGTATTTGCTGGGTTTGAAACATTTGTAACGCCAAACGGGCGATGAAATGTTGCAATCAGCGCGAAAATCCCTGCAGCAGGGTTTGACTTGATGCCAAACCCGGTCTATTGCCCGGGCTTCGAATACACACGGGTCCCGAATCCAATTCGCGCGCACCCGATCAGAACCGGAGATGATGCGATGAAACGCACCTACCAGCCTTCCAACCTCGTGCGCAAACGGCGCCACGGCTTCCGTTCGCGCATGGCAACCAAAGCCGGCCGCAAGATCCTGAACGCGCGCCGTGCCCGTGGCCGGAAATCGCTGAGCGCGTAAATCGCGTTCGGGTCGGGGTCACATGACTTCGCCAACAGACATCACAACCGCCGAAGGGTCCGCCCCTCCGGCGGTTTTGTCGTTGTCGGTGCTGAAAAAGCGCGCCGACTTCCTGAAGGCCGCGCGCGGGCGCAAGATCGTCACGCCCGGCTACATCCTGCAGATCCGCGACCGCAAGGATAACGACACAGCAGTGCGAGTCGGCTTCACGTGTTCCAAAAAGGTGGGCAATGCCGTGGCCCGAAATCGCGCCAAACGTCGCCTACGCGAAGTTGCGCGCCTTGTCTTGCCATCCCATGCGCGCCCCGGACATGACTACGTTTTGATCGGGCGCGCCGAGGTAACCGCCACACGCCCCTTCACGATAATGCTCGATGACCTGCGCGAGGCCCTGACGTGAGCCCCCTTGCCAAGGTTTTTGCCTTGCCCGTCCGTGCCTATCGCCTGATTTTTTCCCCTTGGGTCGGACATAACTGCAGGTATCAGCCAACATGTTCAGCATACGCGCTGGAAGCTCTTGAAACGCATGGCGGCCTCAAGGGCGGGTATCTGACACTCCGACGCATCCTGCGCTGCCACCCGTGGGGGCGTTCCGGCTACGATCCTGTCCCCAAGGACTAGTATTCCCGAACCAGACGCTTAGGTTCACCCGAACAGTTAACGCCAAGGAGCCGTCCCATGTCCGATACCTACGAACCGCCCAAAGTCTGGAAATGGGAAGCCGCCTCGGGTGGAAAGTTCGCCAATATCAACCGCCCGATCTCTGGTGCGACCCATGACAAGGAACTGCCAGTGGGGGAGCACCCGTTCCAACTGTACTCTCTGGCCACCCCGAACGGCGTGAAAGTCACCGTGCTGTTCGAAGAACTTCTCGCCCTTGGGATTAAGGACGCAGAGTACGATGCGTGGCTCATCAACATTGGCGAAGGCGATCAATTCGGATCAGGTTTTGTGGGCGTAAACCCGAATTCCAAGATCCCTGCACTGATGGATCGCTCCGGTGACACACCTGTGCGCGTGTTTGAATCCGGCGCGATCCTGCTGCATTTGGCCGAGAAGTTCGACGCCTTTCTTGGCCCCACGGACAAGCGGGCAGAGATGATCAGCTGGCTGTTCTGGCAAATGGGCTCCGCGCCATATCTGGGCGGTGGGTTTGGTCATTTCTATGCCTATGCGCCGGAAAAGTGGGAATACCCCATCAATCGTTTCGCGATGGAGACCAAGCGCCAGCTGGACGTATTGGACAAGCAGTTGGAGCATAACCAATTCCTTATTGGAGACGACTATACCATCGCAGACATGGCGATCTGGAGCTGGTACGGCCAGTTGGTGCTTGGCCGGCTGTATTCAGCGGCCGAATTCCTTGACGTGGAAAGCTACACCCATGTCCTGCGCTGGGCCAAAGCGATCGACGCGCGCATGCCTGTGCAGCGGGGCCGCATGGTCAACCGCGCCTTTTGTGAACCGGAACTGCAATTGCACGAACGCCACGATGCGTCCGATTTTGAGACCAAAACGCAGGACAAGCTGAACCCCGAAGCCACTTGAGCCAGCGCACAAAGCCACTATAACCCGCGCATGCTTGACGAAGCCGACGATATTCACCCGCTGTTTTCCGGCGCGCCCAAAACGACCGAGTTTCGCAAGTTGCGCAAACGGATCGTGCGCCAGACGCGTGAAGCGATTGAGCAATACGGCATGGTTGAACCGGGCGGGAAATGGCTCGTGTGTTTGTCGGGTGGTAAGGATTCCTACACCCTTCTAGCGGTTCTCTATGAGCTGAAATGGCGCGGTTTGCTGCCGGTTGAGCTGCTGGCATGCAATCTGGATCAGGGGCAGCCGGGCTTTCCGGCAACCGTTCTGCCAGAGTTCCTTAAGGCGCGGCAAGTGCCCCATCGGATCGAGTACCAAGACACCTATTCGG
>CAZDXI010000337.1:0-3721 GCA_964509095.1 uncultured Rhodobacterales bacterium | reverse complement strand
CTGGCACGCAATTGGCGCGCTTTGAACCGCCTGTCGGGAAGCGCGCATGCAGGGCCGCAACGATATCGGCGGTGTCATCAATGGAGAGTGTCGTCTGCGTCACGAAGGCCAGCTTGTTTGGATCGCGCACGGTCACGGTAGAGACGTCTTCGACGGTTTCGACCAGCAGGACCTCACCTTCGGGGAGTTGGCCCATGGTGCCAATAGTTTCTGGGTGGCCCTCATGGCCGATCATGATCATCTGAAGGCCGTTGTCGTGGTGACGCGCGGCTTCGATATGGACTTTGGACACCAGCGGGCAAGTGGCGTCGACATAGATCATCTCGCGTGCCTTGGCGGTGTTGGGCACGGATTTCGGCACGCCGTGGGCGGAAAAAATTACAGGGCGGTCGTCCGGGCATTCGTCCAGTTCCTTGACGAACACCGCACCTTGGTCGCGCAAACTGTCCACCACATACTTGTTGTGCACGATCTCATGGCGGACATAGACGGGCGCGCCCCATTTTTCCAAAGCCATCTCCACGATCTTGATCGCCCGGTCCACGCCCGCGCAGAATCCGCGCGGCGCGGCGAGGTACAAAGTCAGGGGTGGTTTGGCCATAGTGTCAATCTCCTGTTACACTTTACTTAAGCTGCAACAGGCGTGACGTCCAGTCTGAGCGGGGGTCTTCGTTACCGGAGCGGCGTGCCGCCGCACATGATTTATCTGCGCGGGCGCGCGCGGCGCTTGAGGAAGGACTTCCTTCCTCAAACTCCATCCAGGCTCTGTTTGGTTGGCGTTCAGCCTCGGCAAGACTTCCGCAACCTTGCGGCCCCAAGCAAACCTGTCGCGCTGAGAAGCAGAACGGCACCGGCAGGCAAGGGGACTGGGGCAAGCAACGCGCCTTCGGCGCGGAAGGATACGAAGTCAAACGACCCGTTCACAGTGCCGTTGAAGCTGAACGTCATAGCCGAGGCGGCATTGCCAAGGATTGCGTCGATATCGGCCAGACTTGTGGGCTCTGGCGTGCCGGTCGGGCCAAGCACCGTGAAGGATCCAGCCAGAGTTTGATCTGCGGTGGTTGGCACATTCACAAGAATACCAGCAAAGCTGCCATTGGACATGCGCACGCCGCCGGAGGCCAGAGGGAACAAGCTGGGAGCGCTCAGGTCAGCAGACAGATTTCCGATACTGGTAGAGACCTGCAGAAGGCTTGTGATGTCGATGAACTCATCTGGAATCGCGCTGGAGCCCCCGAACATCGTGTCGTTCAGTGTGACTGTGACGGTCCCAGTGGAACCAAGATCGGGCAGGTCGTATTCCGGGCGCGGTGGGGTGAGGGTGCCGGTGACATCTGTGCTCTCGGTGACAGTAACGGCGTAGGTGTATGTCGCGGCAAAAGATGGTTGGGCCAGCATAAGGCAGGCAAGGCAGAAGGCTGTGAAACGCATGAGTTTTTCCTGAATTTCTATGGCAATGCGCTCAAAGTGACGGGTGCTATGACCTCTGTCAAATCGTGACAAGAAAAAACCCGCCGCGGTTGGGGCGCGGCGGGTTTCATGTCATTTCACTGATAGAGGTATCAGTCGGCGGCGACTTCGCGCTCCCGTTCACGTTCGGCCGGAACCTCCCGTGGGGGGCGTCCGATCACGTCCCGCAACTCATCCAGTTCGATGAAGTTATCCGCCTGACGACGCAATTCATCGGAGATCATGGGTGGTTGGCTGCGAATGGTGGACACCACCGAGACCCGCACACCCTGACGTTGCAGACTTTCCAGCAAAGGCCGGAAATCCCCGTCACCTGAAAACAGAACAATGTGATCTACGCGCGGAGCCAGTTCCATAGCATCGACCGTGAGTTCGATATCCATGTTACCTTTGACCTTCCGACGACCAGAGGAATCCGTGTATTCCTTGGCCGGTTTGGTCACCATCGAAAATCCATTGTAATTCAGCCAATCCACGAGTGGACGGATCGGTGAGTACTCGTCATTTTCCAGAAGCGCTGTGTAGTAGAAAGCCCGAAGCAGTTTGCCGCGCCGCATGAATTCCTGGCGAAGCAACTTGTAGTCGATGTCAAAGCCTAGGGATTTCGCGGCCGCATACAAATTCGAGCCGTCAATGAACAGCGCAAGCCGTTCGTCTTTGTAAAACATTAAAATGTCCTTTTTCGAGACCGGTGTTCGCTCTGTAAGATCCGTGAGTGAGTGTTAAAATGAGCGGACCGGTGATTATAAATTAGGCAATTTTTAACGTGTCGCAAGTCGCTTCTGACTCAAAAACCCCAAGTAAACTGACTCAATTCCGGTCAGAATGGCTGGTTGCCGTAGGGTCAAATCAGCAAAACGGGACGACGTCTCCACTAAAAACAATTCAATTAGGGGTAGCAAAACTGTCCGCATCTGGACAAGTGATTCGGAAAATCAGCGCGTTTTACAGCACACCGGCCTTTCCCAAGGGCAGTGGGCCGGACTTTGTGAATGCGGCTTTTGCTATGGAAACTGACCTCGATGCGATGGGCGTTTTGAAGCTTTTGCACGAGGTCGAAGCCGACTGCGGGCGCGAACGCGTCAAAAGATGGGGGCAAAGGACACTGGATCTGGACTTGATCGGGCAGGGGGACAGGGTGCTGCCTGACCATGATACTGTCCAACACTGGATGGATTTGCCGCTTGAGGACCAGACCAAACAGGCGCCTGAACAGCTATTGCTGCCGCATCCGCGCGTGCAGGATCGCGCCTTTGTGTTGGTGCCGCTGATGGACGTTGCGCCCGACTGGATACACCCCCTGACCGGGCGCACCGTTCGCGAGATGCTCGACGCACTTCCAACCGAGGACCGAAACAGCGTGAAACCGCTTGTCAATCAGGGCGAACGGACCTAAATACAAGCCTTCTGACACATTTTGCTATTTACGGAGCATTCCATGGCCCGCGTCACAGTCGAAGATTGCGTTGATAAAGTTCCCAACCGGTTTGAACTGGTCATGCTTGCTGCCCATCGCGCAAGAGAGATTTCCGCAGGTGCGGATATCACCGTTGATCGCGACAACGACAAGAACCCGGTCGTGTCCCTGCGCGAGATCGCAGACGAGACACAAAGTGCTGACGATCTGCGCGAACGCCTGGTCGAGTCCAACCAGACCCAGATCGAAGTGGACGAACCTGAAGAAGACGCCATGGCGCTTTTGATGGGAGCCGAGCAGGACAAGCCGGACGAAGACAGCATGACCGAAGAAGCGCTGTTGCGGCAACTCATGGCCGCGCAAGGGCAGGGCTAACCACCCCAGCCCGAGAGGCGGGCCAGCATGACAGCAGACGAACTGATCGATCTGGTCCGCGCCTACAATCCCAATACACATGCTGCATTGATCTCCGAGGCGTTCAAGTTCGGAGAAGAAATGCATCAGGGCCAGTACCGGCATTCCGGAGAGCCGTATTTCACGCATCCCGTAGCCGTTGCTGCAATCCTGACCGAGCAAAGACTTGATGATGCGACAATCATCACTGCGTTGCTGCACGACACGATTGAGGACACCAAAGCCAACTACGGATCTGTCGCGAACCTGTTCGGGGAAGAGGTCGCCGCTTTGGTTGATGGGGTCACCAAACTGACCAACCTGCAACTGGCCAGCGTGGAAACCAAGCAGGCTGAAAACTTCCGCAAGCTGTTCTTCGCCATGTCCAAGGACCTGCGGGTGATCCTCGTCAAGCTGGCGGACCGGCTGCACAATATGCGC
>CAZDXI010000336.1:3080-3766 GCA_964509095.1 uncultured Rhodobacterales bacterium | reverse complement strand
GGCCATCTATGCCTGTTCCACACTCACCGACCGCCTTTCGATTTTGGGCGGACCACTCCATCCGCCAAAGTATCAGGCCGGTATAAAGGGAACTTTAACTGCTCATGACTCAGTTCCGAAAATTCGAGTAAAATCAGAGGTTTTTGCAGAACCATGTCCCGTTCGACATGCATCGCGCATCAGATAATCGCGCCCAGCCCTGCCTTTCGGTTGTCAAAGGCCACGTCTCGCATATTGAAGCGGCCGCAGAACGTGGACACGGTTGGTCTGAAAAGCCCTGTGACATAACAATTTCAGGTTGCTATGGTCGTCTATGAACCGCCATGCGAGCGGTCGTTCAAAGGGAGGACATCATGTCAACATTCATACTGGGCCGCCGCGCCCTGATCGCAGCGGTAGCTGCATTTGGCCTGGCCGGACCTATCGCAGCTGATGGGCACAAGGTACTGGACAGCATTCACTTCCTGATCCCCGGCGGTGCTGGTGGTGGCTGGGATGGCACTGCGCGTGGCACGGGCGAAGCGTTGACCAACGCAGGACTGGTTGGCTCGGCCTCTTACGAAAACATGTCTGGTGGTGGTGGTGGTAAAGCCATTGGCTACCTGATCGAAAACGCCGACAGCAACCACGGCACTTTGATGGTCAACTCGACCCCCATTGTGATCCGATCGTTGACCGGTGTGTTC
>CAZDXI010000336.1:0-3029 GCA_964509095.1 uncultured Rhodobacterales bacterium | reverse complement strand
GGACAGCCCGATCAATTCGATGGATGACCTGATTGCGGCCTATGACGCGGATCCTGGTTCCACTGCCATTGGCGGCGGTTCTGTCCCGGGTGGTATGGACCATCTGGTTGCAGCGATGGTTATGGAAGCTGCCGGCAAGGACGCGTTGGGTGTGAAGTACATTCCCTATGATGCGGGCGGCAAGGCTATGGCCGCGCTTCTTTCCGGGGAAATTGCTGCTTTGTCCACGGGCTTTTCCGAAGCGGTTGATCTGGCCAATGCCGGTGAGGTTAAGATCATTGGCGTGACATCAGATGCCCGTGTGGATGCGGCCCCGGATGCAATGACGATGAAGGAACAAGGCATCGATACGACCTTCGTGAATTGGCGAGGGTTCTTTGCTGCGCCCGGTTTGCCAGAAGACAAATTGGCCATGTATCAAGACGCCATCGCCAAAATGTACGAAACCGACGAATGGGAAGACGTCCGTGCCCGTAACGGGTGGGTCAATATCCACAATCCCGGCGATGATTTCCTGACGTGCCTGGAATCTCAGGAAAAAGTCATTGGCGACCTCATGAAGATGCTCGGCTTCCTCTTAACACGGTCACAGCGAGGGGCCAGCCCCTCGCGCTCCCCGAGGTATTTTTGGCAAAAGGAAGGGGATGCCGAATCTCTCTGACATCCCCTGCCCAATAGAAGATTGATCAAAACCTTCCTCATGCACGGCCATCGGCTCCTCAGCCTGTACCGCCCCTCAAGGATGTTCGAATTTGATTAAAATTTTCCTTCCTTTTGCCAGAAATACCTTGGGGTGAATTGAGCCTTTGGCTCAAGAGGGGCAAAGCCCCAAACATTCAACGGAGACATCGTATGGCGCTCGATCGATGGATCGCACTTGTGTTGCTGGGCATTTGTCTGGCCTATGGCTATGCTGCCTGGTTCACGATGGACGGAAACCTCGCACCATTTATGCGGCGCAATCCAATCTGGCCAAGCACGTTTCCCAAACTGTTGTCGATCCTCGGGATCGTCGCGACAACAATCATTCTGCTAGGATTGGAAAAGAGCGAACAAAAAGACGCTGATATCGATTACCGGCGTCTGGGCGAGTACCATTTGGGCCAAGCTGTTCTGCTTTTGGCACTGATGGTGGCTTATGCGCTGTGCTTACGCCCGCTTGGGTTCTTGTTGTCGACGTCCGCCTTCTTGATCCTTGGTGCGTTCATTCTGGGCGAACGCAAATGGCACATTTTGCTCCCTATCGCTTTTATCGCTACGGGCAGTGTCTGGTATTTGGTCCAAGAGGTTCTGGGCATTTACATGCGACCGCTGCCCGGATTTTGGGGAGGCTGACATGCTTGAAGGTCTTTTGATCGGTCTACAGACCGCGATGTCATTCCAAAACCTCGCTATGGTCGTCGCCGGTTGTCTGATCGGCACATTCATCGGGATGTTGCCCGGGCTTGGACCTATGTCGATCATTGCCATCATGATCCCTGTGGCAATCTCTATGGGCGATCCGTCCGCCGCCCTGATCTTGCTGGCAGGAGTTTATTATGGTGCAATTTTTGGGGGATCAACGTCCTCCATTCTGCTCAACGCGCCGGGTGTCGCAGGGACTGTGGCGTCAAGCTTTGACGGCTATCCCATGGCGCGGCAGGGCAAAGCCGGCAAAGCGCTGACCATCGCTGCCATCGCGAGCTTTGCTGGTGGTACGATTGGGGCGCTTTTGTTAATGGTGTTCGCCCCTGCGCTGTCCTCAGTCGCGCTGCTGTTCCACTCTGCGGAATACTTCGCGCTCATGGTGGTCGGTCTATCGGCCATTGCGGCTTTTGCAGGCACAGGACAGGTCGCGAAGGCGATGATCATGACGATCCTCGGTCTCATCATGGCGACCGTGGGAGAAGGCGCGTTGTTCAACCTACCGCGCTTCACCATGGGCATTATGGATCTGCAATCCGGGTTCGGGTTCATCACACTTGCTATGGCGATGTTTGCCTTGCCAGAGGCACTGTTCCTCGTTCTGAAGCCCAAGAAGCTCGAAGGCGACGACGGCGAGATCAAGGATTTGCGCATCACACGCGCGGAGGCACGCGCGATTGCGCCCGTTGTGGGTCGCCAGTCGCTGCAAGGCTTCTTCATTGGTGTTCTGCCCGGTGCGGGCGCGACGATTGCAAGTTTTCTAGGCTATGCGGTCGAGCGAAACATCGCGCCTAAAGCGGAGCAGGACGAGTTTGGGAAAGGCTCGATCAAGGGGCTTGCTGCGCCAGAAACCGCCAACAACGCGGCCTGCACGGGATCTTTCGTACCACTGCTGACGCTCGGCATTCCGGGGTCGGGCACAACGGCCATTCTGCTGGGCGCGTTGATTGCGCTTAACGTGACACCGGGCCCAAGGCTGATGGTCGATGAGCCCCAAATTTTCTGGGCCGTGATCATGTCGATGTTTATCGGGAACCTCGTTCTGTTGATCCTGAACCTGCCTCTGATCCCCTACATTGCCAAGATACTGGCCGTGCCGCGCAATTACCTGATCCCGTTCATCCTCTTTTTCACATTGATGGGGGCCTATATCGGGCAAAACAATGCAACAGAGCTTCTGTTACTCGTTGGTTTTGGCATCTGCGCGACAGCGCTGAAATTCGCAGATTACCCACTGGCACCGCTACTGATTGGGTTCATTCTGGGCGGCATGATGGAGGACAATTTTGCCCGGTCTATGCAGCTTTATGATGGCATCGGCTTTATTTGGGAACGCCCAATGACGCTCGCCTTGTTGGTGATCGCTGCCATTCTTGTGGTCCTGCCCAGCTTCCGGGCAAGACGGGCGAAAGCACGCGCAAAAGGGGTTGCGGACGGAGACTAAGGTATCAGCGGCGTCCGCCCTGAACGATCCGGTCAAGGATCATCGCGCAGAACAGGATCGAGAACCCGGCCAGGATACCCTGGCCCACATTGGCGTATTGCAGCGCTTCCAAGACGTCTTCGCCCAAACCTTTCGCCCCGATCAGGGACGCCACGACGACCATTGCGAGGGACAGCATAAT
>CAZDXI010000335.1:3524-3772 GCA_964509095.1 uncultured Rhodobacterales bacterium | reverse complement strand
GTGCTGAACCCCGAAGGCCGTTCTTCAATCATGCGGCGCTTTGTGACGCTGCAGAAAGAAAGCGGCGACGTCATTGCCAGCATCACCAAAGACATGATCGGTGAACTGGACCGCGCGGATATTGACGCCAACGTGTTTGGGCGCGCTAAGAAGCCGTATTCCATCTGGCGCAAGATGCAGGAAAAGGAGATGGGCTTTTCCCGCCTGTCCGACATCTATGGCTTTCGCGTGATCACATATCGCGAAGA
>CAZDXI010000335.1:0-3514 GCA_964509095.1 uncultured Rhodobacterales bacterium | reverse complement strand
CTGCTATCGCGCGCTGGGCACAATCCACCAACGCTGGCGCGCGGTTCCGGGACGCTTCAAAGACTATATCAGCCAGCCGAAAAGCAACGGGTATCGCTCGATCCACACCACTGTGTTGGGACGTGACGGTAAACGGGTGGAGGTGCAAATCCGCACCCATCGCATGCATGAGGTCGCCGAATCCGGGGTAGCCGCGCATTGGTCTTATCGGGATGGACAGCGCGAGGAAAACCCCTTTGCGGTGGACCCGGCAAAGTGGATCAGCCAGTTGAATGAACAATTTGCCGGTGACGAGGATCACGAGGATTTCCTCGAAGCCGTTAAGCTGGAAATGTATTCCGACCAGGTGTTTTGTTTCTCTCCCAAGGGGGATGTGATCAAGCTACCGCGCGGAGCGACGCCGATTGATTTTGCCTATGCGATTCATACGCGGATCGGCTCTGCTTGCGTTGGGGCCAAGGTCGATCACATGCGTGTGCCGCTCTGGACGCGGCTCAAGAACGGGCAATCGGTGGAAATCCTGATCGCCGAAGGACAACTACCGCAGGCGACTTGGCTCGATATCGCGGTGACGGGCAAAGCCAAGAGCGCAATCCGCAGATCGCTGCGCGAACAAGACCGGGACCAATTCATCAAGTTGGGCCGCGAATTGGCGCGGGCCGCCTTTGGCCATGTCCGCAAGCGGGTGACGGACAAGGTTCTGGATACCGCCGCGCGCGCGCTGCGCCTGCCTTCCGGTGATGAGGTGTTGGCGCGGCTCGGTTCGTCAGAACTGACCGGACAGGCCGTGGTGCAGGCGGTGTATCCTGAGCTGACCCCAACTGAAGGGGAGGAGATCGACAGCCGACGCGCGGTGATTGGCCTTGCGCCCGGCCAACGGTTTGAGCGCGCGCCGTGTTGTTCTCCGCTGCCAGGGGAGCGGATTGTCGGTGTGACGTTCCGGGGCAAGGGCGTGGTTGTGCATGCCATCGATTGCGTGCGCATGGCCGAATATGAAGACCAACCAGATCGCTGGCTTGATCTGCGCTGGCACGAGGGGTCTCACCCGGCGGTAAACGCTGCGGCATTGGACCTGACCATTGGCAACGACGCTGGCGTGCTGGGACGGGTTTGCACCTTGATCGGCGAAGCTGGCGCAAATATCTCAGATTTGAAATTTCTCGACCGGAAACCTGACTTTTACCGTTTGCTGATTTATGTGGAACTCCGGGACCTTGCACATTTGCATTCACTGACTCGCGCCCTTGAGGCCGAAAGCGACGTGGCGGCAGTGGCAAGGTATCGGGATGAAACGATGCCAGCGCGCGAACAGGTGTTGGCATCCGCGAAATAGGACGGGTGATGCGTGGTCTTCAAGCGGCGTGATAAATTGCCGTTTTGGCGCGCCATTGGGCAGTTTCTGTGGCCCAAGGGCGGCTGGGCGCGTGCATTCCACTACGTCAAACACCGTGTGCGCCGCCTTCCTGACAGTCCTGACCGGATCGCGCGTGGGATATGGGCGGGGGTGTTTACGACCTTCACCCCGTTTTATGGACTGCATTTCTTTGTTGCGGCCAGTATCGCCTTTCTGATGCGCGGGAATATTCTGGCGTCGCTGATGGCAACCTTCTTTGGCAACCCGCTGACCTATGTTCCCATCGGAATCATCTCACTACAGACCGGGCACTGGGTGCTCGGTACGCGACTGACTGAGTCGGAGAAGACCACGTTTGGCGGGGCTTTTGTCGATGCCTGGCGCGACCTGACACATAACTTTTTCGCGATCTTTGATGAGCAAACCGCCGATTGGAGCGGGCTGCGTGTCTTTTACGACGAGGTGTTCTTTCCCTACCTCGTTGGCGGCATCTTCCCGGGCGTTGTTACCGCGACCGTGTGCTATTACCTGTCGCTGCCGGTCATCCGCGCGTATCAAAAGCGCCGCCGTGGCGCGATCAAGGCGAAATTCGAGGCCTTGAAAGCCAAGGCCGCAGCCGCCAAGAAGAAGCAGGCGGAACAAGCGGGGGAGTGATCCCATGACAGAGAAACTAAGGCTCGGCGTGAACATCGATCACGTGGCGACCGTGCGCAATGCGCGCGGAGGAGACACTCCCGACCCACTGCGCGCCGCCAAACTCGCCGAAGAGGCCGGAGCAGACGGGATCACCGCCCATTTGCGGGAAGATCGCCGCCATATCTCCGATCAGGATATCGAGCGCTTGATGGACGCGCTCAGCGTACCTTTGAATTTTGAGATGGCCGCCACGGATGAGATGCAAGCCATCGCGCTGCGCCACAAACCCCACGCTGTCTGTATCGTGCCCGAAAAGCGCGAGGAACGTACAACCGAAGGCGGGCTTGAGGTCGCGCGCGAAGAAAACAAGCTCGCGCATTTCATCGCACCTCTGCGGGATGCGGGCTGCCGCGTGTCGATCTTTATCGCCGCTGACAAACGCCAGATCGAAGCGGCACACCGGATTGGTGCTCAGGTGATCGAGCTACATTCGGGCGCTTATTGCGACGCCCATCACGAGGGCCGCTTTGACGACCGGGACCGCGAGCTTGAAGCCATGCGGGAGATGTCGACCTTTGCCCACTCGCTGGGGCTGGAGGTCCATGTAGGCCACGGCCTGACCTACGAAACTGTCGCCCCCGTCGCCGCCTTCCCCGAAGCGCGGGAACTCAACATCGGTCACTTCTTGATTGGTGAAAGCATTTTCCTCGGCCTGCAACCCGCCATCGCGGAAATGCGTCGCCTGATGGATGAAGCGAGGGGATGATCCGCCATTGCGTCGTCCTGAACCTGCGTGCCGGGGCAAACCCCGGGGAACTGGCGGAGGTGATGTACGATCTAGAGCAGGTCTGCGATCGATTGGATGGTGCAACCGGCTTTCTGCATGGGCCGAACCGGGACTTTGAGGGCAAATCGCCCGACTATCCGTATGGGTTCACCATCGATTTCACGGATGGGGCTGCACTGGAGCGCTACGCGGTGGATCCCGCGCACAAGGCCTGCGGAGCGAGGCTGGTGGCGATGTGCGAGGGCGGCAAGGATGGGATTACTGTGTTTGATCTGGAGATCGGCTAAAACTGCTATTGCCGAGTTGCAGAGCAGCCTCGTTTTCCTGTCCCGGCGCACCTGAATTCCGAAAGACTCAGTTCTGCTTTCTCAGCGGGTCTTCCCGAGAATTTTCCTAAAATTTGAGACATTTGGCCGACTTCCCGGCAATTGTTCAGCGTACAAGCCGCGATAAGCCGCAAAATGCATGTGTTTTGCGCGTTTGTTTGGCGCGTGGTCCCAGCCGGGTTATCTTTTTGCGGGCTAAAGCTAGCGGCCAGTTTTGCATGTCTCTCGCGACGTCTTCTGGTGTCTTCGCCCTTTGCGCGCAGCAGTGTCCACATAGAGGCGACGTGTTGTGTTCTGACATGCAGGCAGAAGTTTGGATTGGTGGGTTTGAGACTGTGACGGCGATTATTCGAATGTTGTGGAGGGCCGCACGCGTATTGTCTGACAGAGTGGCACATGTGCTCTGGGCAT
>CAZDXI010000334.1:3454-3776 GCA_964509095.1 uncultured Rhodobacterales bacterium | reverse complement strand
CCCACACCGGCGACCAGGTCCATCGCGCCACCCATGCCTTTGACCAGCTTGCCCGGAATCATCCAGTTGGCGAGGTCTCCGTTTTCGGCCACTTCCATCGCACCAAGGATCGCCATCGCAATCTTGCCGCCCCTGATCATGCCGAAAGACTGTGCGGAATCGAAATAAGCGGTCTGGGGCAGTTCCGTAATCGTTTGCTTGCCCGCATTGATCAGGTCGGCGTCCTCGCTCCCCTCAACCGGGAAGGGGCCCATGCCGAGCATACCGTTTTCCGATTGCAGGGTGACTTCGATGCCTTCGGGAATGTAATTGCTCACCAGCG
>CAZDXI010000334.1:0-3444 GCA_964509095.1 uncultured Rhodobacterales bacterium | reverse complement strand
GCGTCGGGATCCCGATGCCAAGGTTCACATACCAGCCGTCTTCAAGTTCCTGTGCGGCGCGCGCCGCCATTTGGTTGCGATCCCAAGCCATGTGGTTCCTGCTTTCTTAGTCTAGAACAGTCGCGCCCGCAGGCACGTCAATTGTGATGACACTGCCTGCAGCACCTCGACCCAGCTGCAAGGTGCCTTCCAGCCCTTCGATCAACCGGTCAATGATGCGTCCGCCCACCGTTTGGGAGGCCGGCCATTCCATATCTTCGGGGATGCCGTTTCCATCATCCGCCACGATCAATCGGAGCCCACCTGCGGACAACTGCGACATGCGTATGTCCACAAGGCCCGTATCCACCCGGTCAAAGGCGTGCTGATACGCGTTGGTCACCAGTTCGGATACCACAAGACCGACGCGGGTTGCCGTTTCAATCGGCACCTCCAGCGGTTCGATCTGCAGCGACAGCCGGATGCCGGAGCGCCCGTGGATATGCGCAATCGCCGCACAAAGCCGGGAGATAAAGCTGCCCATCTGGATCACGTCGCGGTTCGACTGGGAATCCGACAGCTTCATTTCTTCGTAGAGAAGCTGCATCGTCTCGATCCGGCGTGACAGGGCGAGGAACTCTTCCGGTGCGGAGCTGGCATGGTTCTGCTGGCGCAACATGCCGATGATCATCGACAGATCCGATTTCACCCGGTTCTGAATTTCGATCATCTGCGCGTTGGCCATATCGCTTCGTGCGCTGGCCTCTCCGGCGCTCAGTTCTTTCTGAATGCCGACGAAATACTGTGTGTGCCCTGTATCATCGAGGATCGGTGCCACGATCAGGCGGTTCATGAACGGCTCGCCATTGGCGCGGTAGTTCAGGATGTCTGTGGTGACGCTGTCTTCGGTCTCAATGGACAGGCGCAGCTTGTCCACGTCTGCCTTGTCGGTGTCTTCGCCCTGCAGAAAACGGCAGTTGTGGCCAATGGCGGCGGCTCTGGAATAGCCTGTCATGCGTGTGAACGCCTGGTTCACGTACACAATCGGATTGTCATCCAGATTTGGATTGGTCACCACCATCGCCAATTGGGCGCGTGCGAAGCTTTCGAACGTGGTGTCGTCTTCCAGAATGTGTTCTACTGTATCAGGCATCTGCCCAATCCTCGGTCCTTGGTGTCAGGCGGCGCGTGTCGTGCGCTGTTCAATTCGTTTCTCGTGCTCGCCCTGAATCAGGCGGTGCACATATATTCCGGGCAAATGGATACTATCCGGGTCAAGCGATCCGGTCGGCACGATTTCCTCCACCTCTGCCACACAGATTTTGCCGCACATCGCAGCAGGTGGGTTGAAGTTGCGCGCGGTTTTACGGAAGACCAGATTTCCGGTCTCATCCGCTTTCCACGCCTTCACGATGGACAGATCGGCAAACAGCCCGGTTTCCATGATATAGGTTTCGGGTGCGCCATCCGGGCCGGTTGGGAAGTCTTTGTGTTCCTTGCCATCGGCAATCACGGTGCCCACGCCGGTCTTGGTGTAAAAACCGGGAATACCGCAGCCCGCCGCGCGCATGCGTTCGGCCAGCGTGCCTTGCGGATTGAATTCCAGTTCCAATTCACCGGATAAATACTGGCGCATGAATTCGGCGTTTTCGCCCACATAGGACGAGATCATCTTTTTCACCTGCCGCGTTTGCAGCAGAATACCGATGCCAAAATCATCGACCCCCGCATTATTGGAAGCAAAGGTCAGGTCTTTGGTGCCCGCGTCCTTGATCGCGTCGAGCAATAATTCGGGGATGCCGCACAAGCCAAAACCGCCCGCCGCGATGAACATCCCGTCGAACAGCACATCATTCAGGGCCTCGGCCGCTGAACCATAGGTCTTCTTCATTGCCAATTACCTTTGCGCACACTTGTATACAATACTGACGAAACCAAGGAGCGGAGTCAACGTTTCGAGACGGCATGTCTCAATGCCAAAGCCCAAATTTTAACGCTATAGGCAAGATAATTCCGATTATCGGTGGCCTGCAGCAGGCTCACCCCAAACCGAGTGTGGCGGCTTGGCTGTAGCGCTCCGGGTTGGGGCGCGGACGGTTGCGCCCGCGTTTGCGCCACAGCTCCTCGGCCTCTTGCAAGGACAGCGTGAAGGCAGCCGCCTCTGGTTGGAGTGTCTGAGTCAAGCGTCCCTCGGTCAAAGTCCAACCTGTCAGAGCGCGCAAAGCCAGTGGGATCGCGTCAGCTTCCGAGTGCCCCAGTTCCGTGGCGCGCTTGATCACGTTCACAACGATCTGCTGGACCCGCCACGCGCGCAATCCGGTCTCGGTCGCAAGCGGTTTTCGCGCCACATAGATTGACGACCAGTTCTCGCGCCAGCCACCAAGGTCATCCACCGTGAACTGGCTGCCGCCGTCTTCCTCAACCGGGTTCACATCCGTGCCGCGATTGTCCTTGCGGCGATTGCCGCCCAAAAACTCGCCATAGAGCGGTTCCAGATCATCCGCGATGGCTTGCAAGCCCGCAGGGCTATAGCGGAAGTAGTCCTCGGGTGCTTTGTGATAGAAATACGAGAACGGGGCCACGTGCATGAAGATGCCGCCCGGTTTCAAGATCCGTGTCATCTCGCGTCCGGCTTCCCAGGGATGGCGTACATGTTCCATGACCGCCTTGGAAAACACTGCGTGATAACGCTCGGATTCGATCTGTGGGCAGTTGCAGATATCCGCCACGCGCACAGCCGTGTCGTCGTCATCGGGATACAGGCTGAGGAATTCGAAATCGAACCGGGGCAACAGAGCGCGCGGGCTGCTTTTGGTGCCACCCAACTCGGCCACGCGCGGGCGTTCTTCGGGTCCAATGATCCCGGAACTCAGCACAAAGGCGCGCAGCAGTTTGCGCAGATACGCATTTGGCGCTCGGTCATGCAGGATGACGTTCTGAACAGCAGGGCGCAGGTGGGCAATCTCGTCCGGTACCTCTGACGCACCCGCATAGCGGGGTGCATCAAAAGGGGGGCACGTCAGCCTCACGAAGCCTTCTTTTTGGCCGCCGGCTTTTTCTTGGCCGCCGCTTTCTTCTTGGGCGCGGCTTTCTTCTTTTTCGCGCCCGGCTTGGGCTTGCCTGCCTTGGCCGCGCGTTCGTTCAGAAGGTCCACTGCTTGCGCCATGGTCAGGTCTTCGATTTCCACCGTGTCGGGGATCGTCGCGTTCAGCTTTTCCCATTTCACGTAAGGGCCGTACTTGCCCTTCATAACGTTGACCGGACCACCTGCTTCGGGATGTTCGCCGAGTTCGCGCACAGGTTTCGCTGCCTGACCACGCCCGCCGCGGCTGGCGACTTTTTCAGCCAGCAGCTGCACGGCGCGGTTCATACCCACGGTCCAGACTTCTTCCAGCCCTTCAAGATTGGCATTCGTGCCGCCGCGATCCGACGTGCTGGGCGCGTGTTTCAGATACGGACCATAGC
>CAZDXI010000333.1:0-3786 GCA_964509095.1 uncultured Rhodobacterales bacterium | reverse complement strand
TCTTCGCCGCCCGCAATCATGTGCAACATCTCAAGGGCGGGGGCCACGAAACCTGGTTCGGTAAACGAGGTCCCGATATGTTTCAGCGTGCCGGAACAAGCCGCGTAGATGGTGTTGTAATCCATCTCACAATTGTCAGAGATATCGCGGCACACCATCGGGCGTTGCAGGAAGTGCACGTTGTCCAGCGCATCCACGATCTTGGCGGCATCATGCAAGTCCTGCACAGTGCTTTCGCGATAACTGCGTCCGTCCGGTTCGACCATGTGCACGGCAGCACCGGCGGTGCCGTAATGCACGCGGGTTCCGTTCAGGTGCAGGTCGTGCGCCGGGTCGCGCCCACACAACGTGATGTCGCGACACGCCAGGGCGAGCGCATCTTCCACCACGGCGCGCGGAAAGCGGATGCGGCCATCGTCGCCTTGAATGGCACCTGCGCCCGTCAGGTAGGCCACACCGCTGGGCGGGGCATCGGCAAGACCGATCTGTTCCAGCGCATCCAAGGCGGTGCGATGGATGTTTTGAATGTCGATATCGCTCAGAACCTTGAGCGTGCCGCCGGACATACCGGCCCGGATCGGTTTCATGTGATCGGGTAGGGCAGAGGCACGCGCCTTGCGCCGCGCAGCCCGGCCACCAGAGCGAAGAGGGGTTTGGTCAGTCATCGTGATTGCTTTCGAAGAGTTTCAGGGAATGGGTTCACACCCGCCCCGGTCGTCCTCTCGCCGCGCGTCCACGCTCCGCCCCGATGGTGCGGATGACCAGCGCAATTTTGCAAAGTTCTGCCTGAACCATGCGTCTCCTCCCTGTGGATAAGAATTGCGCAGGTCTGGCGGGAATGCTTCTCTGTTTGCGACATCACGTCGCAAAAAACACTTGGGCGTTGGCACCACGCGAACCGTCGGTGAGGATTGACGCTATGAAACCCTTGTCTCGAACTCTGATTTGCGTGCTCGCGTTACTGCTGGCAACGCCCGCATTCGCGGGCGGCAAGACCTATGGCGACCGCGATTGGTCGATCAAGCTGCGTGACAATTGCGGGATGCCCGTAACACGCGGAACGGCCGCGTCTTTGCGCCAGATGCGAGATTCATCGGGAGACCGGTTTCTGGAATTCCGTCTGGCCCCGGGCGATGTGGGGGGCTGTTCAACAGATGCCACAGCGCGTCACTCCGCCCCGTTTTGGGAACGCGCGGAGCTGTCTCAGGTGTCGCGGATGAAGGTCGGCAAGCTCTATGAGATCAGTTTTGACGTGCAACTTGTCCAAGGGTTCGGGGGCGACCGGGAAAGCTTTTTCCAGATCCACGCGTGGGCCAAAGGCTGCGCCGCCTATCCACCTGTGATGATGCTGTTTGACGAGGGGCGGTTTCAGATCCGCGCCCTGCGCGGTGTGACCCAGAACCGAATGGGGCGCGGGAAGAAGGGATCACACAAGGCACACCGTGTCCGCAGCGTCTCGCTGGCCGAGTTTCGCGCCGCACCCCGGCGCGTTGGGGTGCGGTTTGATACCCGCACAAATCCGGCACAAATGCAGGTGACATTGGACGGCCGCGTGATCTTGAAACCGGTCCCGGTCGAGATCGCGGCATGCGGGGAGCCACATGTGAAGCTCGGCATTTACCGTCCCGGTCGGGGACAGGCTGTGTCTGTTGCACGCTTTGACAATGTGACCGTGCAAGCGTCGAACTGACCGGAGCGGCTGCGCCGCACGAGATGTTTTTTGTGCGCGCGCGCACGCCGCCTGGAGGACCAGTCCTCCAGACCTCCTGAGGTATTTTTGGACAGATGAAGTTCAGGAAAGGCGGATGGCGAGATCACACAGGGTTTGAAGGGCCGCCGCGAATGCATCGTCGTTGATGGTCATTGCCACTCGGATGTGTCCGGAGGCGGCGTTTCCGAAGCTTTCGCCGGGCATGACGGCAATGTGGTGGGCGTCGAGGAGGTGTTCAGCGAATGCTTCACCGCTGAGGCCCGTAGCGCGGATATCGAGCATCAGATACATCGCACCACCCGAAGGGATGAGACCAACGGTGTTTTGTTTGGCAAGGATGTCTTGGGCAATGGCGCGGCGGCGCTGGAAGGGGGCGGCGATGTCTGTCTCGAAGCTGGCACCGAGGTTCAGGGCGTAATCTGCGGCGTCCTGAATGAAACCGGGAACACCGTATGTTGTGTAGTTTGCCAGCGTGATGAGGCGGGAGATGGCGTCCTCTGGACCGATCAGCCAGCCACAGCGAGACCCGGTCATCGCATGGCTTTTGGACATGGACCCAACCACCAGAGTGCGCGACGCCATGTCGGGCAAAGCACGGGGTGAGATATGCGCGCCTTCCCAGACTTGGGTGTCATAGACCTCGTCCGAGATCAGCCACATGTTATGGGCACACACCACGTCCGCGATGCCACTCAGGGTGGTTTCGGAATAGACCACGCCCGTGGGGTTGTTGGGCGAATTTATCAGCAGCGAGCGCGCACCGGACGCGGCAGAGGCGATATCGGCAGCACGGGGTTGAAAAGCGTCTTCGGCGCGCGCCTGCACAGTGCGCGGGATGGCTGAGACGCCCCGGATCGTGCCGGGGTAGGTCGCATAATAGGGATCGATGTAAAGTGCCGTATCACCGGGATCACAGGCCGCCAGATGCGCGGCAAACAGGGCCGACTGCCCGCCCGGCGTGATCAGCACATTGTCGCGGGTCGTGGGAACGCCGGTCCGTTCCGCCACGCGTTTGGCCACCGTGTCACGCAAAGAACCAATGCCGGAAATGGTGGCATAGCCTGTGTGCCCGCCAAGGGCGGAGCGGTGCATCGCTTGCAGGATCGGGGCGGCTGTGCGGATGTCATGTTCGCCGATGGTGAGTTCCGTTACAGACACACCGTCCGCGATCATCGCACGCGCCTTGTTGAACAAATCCCACCCGTCCGAGCCGCCGCCCGTGAGCCCTGTAATGCGCTTGGAAAGATCCATACTGCCCGTGCCTCTTGTTTCGCCGAAATGGGCCTTAATCGCACGAGCTTGTCAATCGGGCTTGACGGGTGGCATGGCGTCACCGATAAAAGACCGATGAACCGCGTTTGCATCATTTGCTGCATTATCACCTGCTGAGACTTCAGCGGGCCGGTTCTTCTTTTCCTTATCGACAAGACTTGCTAGGCCCGCGCCAACCCTTGCGCGCTGAGGCCCGTTATGACCGAGATCAAGCTCTACAACACTGCGACCCGCTCCAAAGAGGTGTTCACGCCTTTGGACCCTAAGAACGTGCGCATGTATGTCTGCGGGCCGACGGTCTATGACCGTGCGCATCTTGGGAATGCGCGGCCTGTGCTTGTTTTTGATGTGCTGTATCGCTTGCTGCGGCATGTTTATGGCGAGGCGCATGTGACCTATGTGCGCAATTTCACGGATGTGGATGACCGGATCAACGACACAGCCTTGAAGCGCAAGGAAGCAGGCGCGTCGGGCACGTTGGAGGAACTGATCCGCGAACGCTCTGACGAGACTATTGGCTGGTATCACGCGGATATGGATGCTTTGGGTGCGCGGCGCCCAGATCACGAACCACGCGCGACCGGCTATATCGCTGAGATGGTCACGATGATTGAAGGGCTGATCGCGGACGGGTTCGCCTATGCCAAGGACGGCCATGTGCTGTTCCGCGTGCGTGAGTATGCGGACTACGGCAAGCTGTCCGGGCGCTCGGTCGATGACATGATCGCGGGCGCGCGGGTCGAGGTTGCGCCTTACAAGGAAGACCCGAAGGATATCGTGTTGTGGAAGAAGTCGTCGGATGA
>CAZDXI010000332.1:0-3789 GCA_964509095.1 uncultured Rhodobacterales bacterium | reverse complement strand
ATATAGACCTGCCCGCCATGTTTGTGCGTGATCTCACACACCTCGATCACGGTTTCTTCGAATACGCCGTGGGTCGAAGGATAAGTGATCATGCAGCCCGCAAGGTTATCCCTGTGTTCCTCGGCTTTGGCGCGGAAATCAGCAAGGTCAATGTCACCGTTCTCCGCCGATTTCACCGGCACCACTTTCCAGCCCACCATCTGCGCGCTGGCCGGGTTCGTGCCATGCGCGCTCATCGGATTCAGGCAGATATTGCGATGGCCCTGCCCTTTGGCACGGTGCCACGCGGCGATAGTTAGCAGACCCGCATATTCGCCCTGTGCGCCAGAATTCGGCTGCATGGAGATCGCGTCATACCCTGTCACCTGACACAGCTTGTCGCTTAAATCATCGATCAATTCCCTGTAGCCCGCCGCCTGATCCGCAGGCGCAAACGGATGCAGTAGCGAGAATTCTCGCCAACTAACAGGCATCATTTCAGCCGCAGAGTTCAGCTTCATCGTACAGGACCCCAGCGGGATCATTGCCCGATCCAAAGCCAGATCGCGATCCGCAAGGCGACGCATGTAGCGCATCATCTCAGTCTCTGCCCGATTCATGTGAAAGATCGGGTGGGTCAGGAAATCACTGTTGCGGATCAACTTGTCCGGCATGTGGTAGTGCGGGGTGTAATCCTTATCCTCCCGCGTGATCCCAAAGGCCCGCCAGACGGCCTCAACCGTGGCCGGGCGTGTGCGTTCGTCCAGCGTGATGCCAATCTTGGTGTCGCCCACGCGACGCAGGTTGATGCCCTCATCAACTGCAGATTTCATCACGGCTGATTGTAGTGGGCCCACTTCCACAGTCACTGTGTCAAAGAACGTTGCCGGGCGTACATCAAAGCCCGCCTGCTTCAACCCTTCGGCCAAACGCGCAGTTTTACGGTGGATCCGCTGCGCAATGGCTTTCAGACCGTCCGGCCCATGGAACACCGCATACATGCTCGCCATGACCGCCAGCAGCGCTTGCGCGGTACAGACATTCGACGTGGCCTTTTCCCGTCTGATATGCTGTTCCCGGGTTTGCAGGGACAGCCGATAGGCACGGTTGCCCTGACTGTCTACGGACACACCCACGATCCGACCTGGCATGGCGCGTTTGTACGCCTCCCGACAGGCCATATAGGCGGCGTGCGGTCCACCGTAGCCGACTGGCACACCAAAGCGCTGTGTAGAACCAACAGCAATATCAGCCCCCATCGCGCCTGGTTCCTTCAACAACGTCAGCGCCAGCGGGTCAGCGGTGACAACCGCGATGGCTTTGGCCGCGTGCAGAGCTGCGATTTGGTCGGTGAAGTCGCGGACATGACCGTAGGTGCCGGGGTATTGGAACAAGGCACCAAACACATACTCGGCGTTCAGCGTATCGGGGTCGCCCACGATGACCTCAATCCCCAAAGGCGCGGCGCGGGTCTGCACAACGGCGATGTTCTGTGGATGGCAATCCTGATCCACAAAGAACGCTTTGGCTTTGGATTTGGCGACCCTTTGCGCCATGGTCATCGCCTCTGCACAGGCGGTCGCTTCGTCCAACAGAGACGCATTGGCGACCTCCAAGCCGGTCAGGTCACACACCATGGTTTGGAAGTTCAGCAATGCCTCCAACCGCCCTTGCGAAATCTCCGGCTGGTACGGCGTGTAGGCCGTGTACCATGCTGGGTTTTCCAGAATGTTGCGTTGGATCGCCGGCGGCGTGACCGTCCCATGATAGCCCTGCCCAATGAGCGAGGTCAGAACCTTGTTCTTCCCAGCAACTGTGCGCATGTGGTGCAGTAGTTCGCGTTCTGACAAGGCCTTGCCCCACGCCAGTGGTTCCTTCTGACGGATCGCCTCCGGCACTGTTTGGTCGATCAGGGCATCCAGGCTTTCGACGCCGAGCGTGTTCAACATCCCTTCCATCTCCGACGGAGAAGGTCCGATGTGGCGGCGGTTTGCAAAGTCGTAAGGCAGGTAGTCAGTCGGTTTGAAAGCCATCTGTCGGGCTCCTTCAGTCATCTTGCCAGAACTGTTGAATGGTGCGTCTCGTCACCCGATAAAGGTCTTGTAAGCTGCCTCATCCATCATCTCATCCATGTCGGATGCATCGGCAGGCTTCATCTTGAAGAACCATGCCTCGCCTTGGGCGTCTTCGTTGATCAGCCCGGGATTTTCGACCAAAGCATCGTTCACCTCGACGATTTCACCATCCATCGGGGCGAGGATATCTGACGCCGCTTTGACGCTTTCAATTACGACGATTTCCTCGTCTTTGCTGATCTCCGTGCCTTCCTCGGGCAGTTCGACAAAGACAATGTCGCCCAGTTGTTCTGCCGCGTGATCTGTGATCCCGACGGTCACAACGTCGCCATCGGCCAGCAGCCATTCGTGTTCTTCGGTGAATTTCATGTTCAGTCCTCTTTGGTCGTCATCTTTTGAAGTTTGCCGGGGTAAAGGGCAGGTCCGCGACCTGCACGGGGAGGCGTTTGCCCCGCACTTCTCCCCATAAATTGGTTCCTGAAGTCGCAAGGTCCTTGGGCACATACCCCATGGCCACGGGCGCGCCTGTCGTGGGTCCAAAGCCGCCAGATGTCACCTGACCTATGGCAAGACCGCCTTCAGGTTGCCCAAACAGTTCCACGCCCGCACGCATCGGAGCACGTCCGTCAGGCAACAACCCCACCCGTTTCCTGGGTGCGCCGTTTTCCAACTGATCGAGAATAACATCTGCCCCCGGAAAGCCCCCTGAACGTGCGCCGCCAGTCCGTCTGACCTTCTGGATTGCCCAAGTCAGGCCAGCCTCAACAGGTGTGGTCGCCGCGTCGATATCATTGCCATAAAGGCACAGCCCCGCTTCAAGCCGCAGGCTGTCGCGCGCGCCAAGGCCGATGGGCTCGACGCCGTCCAGCGCCAACAACGCTCGGCACACATCTTCTGCAACCGCATCTGGCACGGATATCTCAAAGCCGTCTTCACCTGTGTACCCAGACCGGGACACCCATGCGGTCTCACTCAAAAACCGCAAGTCGTGCACGTCCATGAACCGCATGTCTTTGCAACTCGGATCAAGCGCTGCCAACGCGGCTTGCGCACGGGGTCCTTGCAGGGCAATCAACGCGCGGTCTTCTACCGGCGTTACCGTCAAGCCCGGCTCCAACGCGGCGCGTATCCGGGCAATATCCGCGTCTTTGCAGGCCGCGTTCACGACAACGAACAAACGATCCCCGCGGCGTGCAAACATCAGATCATCTTCGATCCCACCGTCGCTATTCGTAAAAAATCCATACCGCTGGCGGCCATCCGCCAGTCCCTGAACATCCTGTGGCACCAGCGTTTCGAAACCAGCGGCAACTGCGCTCCAATCCACGCCATCGACCCAGACCTGCCCCATATGGCTGACGTCAAACAGCCCCGCATTTGCACGGCAGTGCTTGTGTTCGCCCATGACACCCATCGGATACTGCACTGGCATGGAATAACCCGCGAACGGTACCATCTTTGCGCCAAGCTCCACATGGAGCTCATACAGCGGCGTGAATGCCAAATCGTCCATACCGGCTCCTTTTCAAACCGGGGACCTTTTTTGTGGATCCATCCGGCACCTGTTGCCGCACAAACTGTGCGGGTTTCGGTGCCCCCTCTGTCCTTTCGCCTGAGATCGTTATCCCTTCGGCGCTCCACCTTGCGGCAAAGTCTCTCCAGAGTCGTTCAGATCGCGCACGGTCCGGTGGCCTGAGAGTTTCCGGGGCGGTTGCTCCTTCGGCACTGGTATGAT
>CAZDXI010000331.1:2663-3795 GCA_964509095.1 uncultured Rhodobacterales bacterium | reverse complement strand
CGCCCACATTTTCCAGAATATCCATCGACGCCGCATCAATCCGCGCGACCTGCTCAGCATCCATCGGCTCCGTCAACGGCAAACGCCGCTTCAACGCGGGTAGCATCTGCACATCACGGGTCTGTCGTATGGCGCGACGTGCTCCGCGTCCCCGCCTGCTTTTGCCAACTGCATCAATGCTCATTGGTTCGCCTCTTCCAGCCACGCGCGTTTTTCATGCGCCAGATGATCGAAGAAGAACGGCAATATCAGAGATCCCAACACCGTCGGAACCCAAGAGGCGCCTTGAATAGATGTCAGACCAAGCCGCTGCATGGTTTTGAAAACAGACACGTTGATACTCGCATCAGCAAAGGGCTCGTCCACTCTGTTTGTTCCATTGCGCAACATGTCCATAATTTTCAGGGGTACTTCGGCAAACTGCGGTCTGGCTTTGGACATTTTTTTGGAAACGGCCATCAGAGTGGTGTCGTCCAAAACATCGACCTTGCATGCGAGCAGAAATTGTACCCAACGGTTCTGCTGGCCAAAAACTGGTGCCCAAGTTTTCATTGTGTCCACAGGTTCCTTCGATGTCTCTTCTCGCATGTATCCGAAATGCGTGAGGCGCGCCCAAAGATCCTGTGTCACCGAACCTTCTGTCGTCATCAGCAACCCTGTGTCGGTCGCATTCGTGGCGTTGAAGGCGGCAACCCCTGCCGATTTGTCACCCTGACTTAGACCGAAACCAAGCTTGTATGTATCGGATAGCCACGACGGATGGGTGATCTCATGCGGGTCAGTGCGAACTGTGAAGGTCTCATTCGCGCCATTGTGCAGCATGCGCTTCTGACTGATTTGGAAGAGACCACCGATCATGCCACGGCGTCTCCGTCTTTCGGATCGCTCAGATCGATCCAGATCGTCTTCAATTCTGTGTACTGATCATGCGCTGCGAGCCCATTGTCGCGCCCGCCAAAGCCAGACTGCTTATATCCGCCAAACGGGGTGGAGATATCGCCCTCGCCATAGCAATTCACCGTCACCGTACCCGCCTTGATCTCCCGCGCAGCGCGCAGTGCGGTGCGGGTGTTCGCAGTAAACACAGACGCGGCGAGGCCATACTCCGTGTCATTGGCCAGCGCGATCGCCT
>CAZDXI010000331.1:0-2563 GCA_964509095.1 uncultured Rhodobacterales bacterium | reverse complement strand
GACGTGGCAGAGCAGTTCTCGCCCATATTCCAGAACGCGGCATTGACCACATGTTCGGCCACATGGTCGAGGTTCTCGGCATCTTCGAGCACCACCGCCGGGTTCTTACCGCCACATTCCAGCGTGACCTTTTTCAGATTACTATCAGCGGCATAGCGCAAGAACCGTCGCCCCGTTTCGGTAGAACCAGTAAAAGTCACCATATCTACATCCATGTGCCGCCCCAGCGGCTCGCCCACGCTTGGCCCATCACCGGGAAGCACTTGCAACACACCGCGTGGGACACCCGCATCGGCGGCAAGCTCCGCCAGACGTAGCGCGGTCATGGAGGTCTGCTCAGCCGGTTTCACAATGACCGAACACCCCGCCGCAAGTGCGGGGCCAATCTTCCATGCCATCATCATCAACGGGAAGTTCCATGGTAAAACGGCGGCAACGACCCCAATAGGTTCACGCACAATCAGCGAAATCGCGTCATCCCCGGAAGGGCCGGTCTGGTCATAGATTTTATCGACCGCTTCCGCGTGCCACTTGATGCAGTGGATCGTCTCGGGGATGTCGATTTCCTCGCAATCCTTGATTGGCTTGCCACTCTCAAGGCTCTCCATCACCGCCAATTCGCGCCGATTGCGGGTGATGAGCTTGCACAGGCGGATTAGCATGTCTTTTCGTTCGGACGGGTGCAGCTTGGCCCAAACGCCTTGGTCGAACACCTCGCGCGCTTTGGTGACAGCGAGATCCACGTCCTTCGGTCCCGCAGTGCTGATCTTGGCGAGGACGTCGCCGGTTGCGGGGTTCACCGTCTCCATCATGGGACCAGTGCCCTTACGGTATTTGCCGTCAATGAACGGAGTTGTGGGCAGGTCCAGATCGGCAGCGATGGCTTGGTATTCAGCGTGTGTGAGGAGGTCAGTCATTGGGTGTCTCCCGTAATCGCAGCGATGGTCGTGTTCATGGTGCGGATCACCTCTTCCAACTGGCGCTTGTCGTCTTTGTTAAGAGGTTGCAGCGGTTTGCGCGGGGGACCCGCATTGATGCCGCGCGTGGACAGCCCGTGTTTGATGCACTGCACGAACTTGCCCCCCTGTTCGAGAACACGCATCAGCGGCAGCATCGCCGACATGATCGCGCGACCCTTGATGAAGTCACCTTCCACGGCGCAAGCCTGATAAAGCGCGATATGTGCCTCTGGCGCGAAGTTCGACCCCGCACAGACCCAAGACCGCGCACCCCAAGCAAAGAACTCCAACGCCTGATCATCCATCCCGCAAGACAGCGCGATATGCGGATAATCCCGCGCCAGCATGTGCAACCGATTGGGATCGCCCGAACTTTCCTTGATCGCGCAGAAATTCGGGGAACGGCCAAGCCTGTCGAGGCATTCCTCGTCCATATTCACACTCATTCGACCGGGGTAATTATACAGCATCACGGGCAGGTTCGCCGCACGGTCAATCGCCAGTGCGTGCAATGCGATCTCTCGCCCTGTGGGGTAGGCATAAGGCGGCGTGGCCACCAGCAGCGCGTCCGCTCCGGCGTCTACGGCGCGGGACGCGTATTCCACGGAATCCTCGGTCCGCATCGCACCCGTGCCAATGATCATCGGCACCCTGTCCTTGATCAGCTTTTTCACATGCCCCATGAGCCAGACGCGCTCTTTCATGGTCTGCGCGTAATACTCTCCGGTGGTGCCCGCGACGATAATGCCGTGCACTCCAGCGCCAATCAAGTGTTCCACCGTGGCCTCCAGCGCGTCCATGTTACAGGTGAAATCGTCGTGATACGGTGTCACCAGCGGGGTATAGATGCCTTCGAATTGCATCTGTCAGGTCCTTTCCAGATCAAGCGGCAGGGGATCGGGGCGCACAAAGCGTTCCATGCGGTCGCGCGACAGGTCCCAGTGTTGCAGGGTCAGCTCGGTCACTGTTTCCACCTCTCGGGCCGCAATCGCGTCAATCATAGCGTCGTGTTGGTCTTGGGCATTTTCCACCATGTAGGCCTCTTGTGGCGACGCCGGGCGATAGAACGTTTGAGACACCCGCCGGTGGTCGATCAGCATGCGCGCAAGGCTGGCCATCAGGTAGGGGTTATGCGCCATCTGCCCGATCACCTCGTGGAAGCGGTAATTGGCGATTGCGGCGGAATGCGCGTCTTTTTCCGCGTTGGCACTGACAAACCGTACTTGTGCTACGCGCAACTCGGCGAGTTGTGCATCCGTGCGATGCTGTGCCGCGAGGCGTGCGATATTGGCATAGATCAGAGGGGCGGTCTGAAAAAACGTGCGTAGCACCGCGATATCCATCGAGGCGACCTTGGTGCCGCGATTGTCCTCCTGCGTGGCGAAGCCTGCGCCTGTGAGGCGCTGAAGAACTTCCCGCATGGGCGTGCGCGATATGCCGTACTGTTCGGCCAGTTTTGCCTCATCCAACGGCGTGCCGGGCGCAAGGTCCGTGGACAAAATGCGCTGTTTCAGGTCGGCGAGGCAGGTGTCTTTTGGGTTTGTCGGCATGTGAGTCGTTCAGTTGTATACGTGATGTATACAATCTAAGTCGGTGCGAACCTA
>CAZDXI010000330.1:1850-3796 GCA_964509095.1 uncultured Rhodobacterales bacterium | reverse complement strand
GATCGCACCGTCGAAGGGAAGCTCCATTGTCCGGGCTCCTGAATTGGTCTGCTCAGATGTTAATATGGGATGTTAATGCGATTAACGCAAACCGGCACGCGCGGCGGCCCGATCGATGGCGGCAATCACCTGATCCTCGGCGGAGTGTTGGGGCATGTGGCCAATTCCGGGTAGAACGGTCAGGTTGGCGCTGTCCACACGTTCGGCCAGAGGTTGAGAGTGGATGACCAAAGGCACAGTTTCATCGGCGTCGCCGTGTACAATTTCGATGGGCAAGGTCAAACGCGGGTAATCTTCGGACATCTCGACGACATGCGGGCGCAGCTGGTTCACCTGTCGCGCATTGGCCCGCATGGAGGACCGACGCAGGGTGAGGCCCGTGCCCACATGGTCGATATAGCCGTCTGGCGGTTGTTGAGGGGCAAAGATCGATCCGACAACGTTTTCCACATAAGATGCAGGAACAAAGGCTGTGATCATTGGCACAAACAAGGCCCCGCCTGCGACAGATCCGTTGACAGGATAGGTCCAGTCCAGATCCCCCGGCCACGGATGGGACACGGCCCCCACCATGATCACGCCTGCGGTGTCGGGGTTATCCAACGCCCAAGCCATCGCGACAGTGCCACCAAAGGAATGGCCTAGCACTAATGGCGTTTTCACGTCCAATTGGTCCGCAGCCGCTTTGAGCAGTTGTGCCTGAACGAGCGGGGGTTCGCCCGCCGCTTTCAAGATCCCACCATACCCCTCGGGCTGACGAGTCCATCCCAGACCGGGGCGATCAAAAACAATCACGCGGTAGCGGTCCGACAGCTTGTCCACCATCGAGAACGTGAAATCTCGTGTGCTACCGGAGGCACCATGCAGCAGGATCAGGTCCGGACCTTCGCCAAAGACTTCGGCATGCACCTTGGTGCCGTTTACATCAAGGATGCGCCCATCTGCCGGATACTGGGTGCGCGCACGTTCTTCACGAAATCCCGCAGCGATATGCACGGTCGCCAAACAGATCGCGCCGATTAATGTCAGTAATAGCAATCGCCTAGCCACCGATCTTGTCCAACTCAAATGGGGTCGTCTGATAAATTTCGTTTATCCAATTGCCATATAGAAGGTGCGCGTGGCTTCGCCAGCGATTTGATGGCGTGCGCGCGGCATCGTCATGGGGGAAATAGTTGAAAGGCAGGGCGATTTCGGCGCCTTCGATCTGGTTGGAGGCCAGATCGCGTTCGTATTCTTCGCCCAGTGTCCCGCTGTCATATTCGAAATGGTTCAGAATATAGAGAGCGCGGTGGGTCGGGTCTTCGATCAGGCAGGGGCCCGTGACATCCGAACCGAGCAGGATCGGCAGACCAGCAGCGTCGACCTCGGGCGCGCGCACTTCGGTCCAGCGCGACACAGGCACGACGCAATCATCGGAAAACCCACGCAGATAAGGGCTGGCGGGGGCCAAATTCGTGTGACGATACGCCCCAAAGAGCTTCTCGGGCAGGATATGTTTGGGCACGTTGTGGAAGTGATGCAGCATCGCCATGCCACCCCAGCACACGCCGAAGGTGGAATGCACATGGGTCTGGGTCCAGTTCATCACGTCGACCAGTTCATCCCAATATGTCACATCCTCGAAGGCGAGGTGTTCTATCGGCGCACCGGTGATGATGAGGCCATCGAACTTTTCGTCCCGAACATCCGCGAACGGGCGATAAAATTCGGCCATATGCTCGGCAGCAGTGTTGCGCGTGCGGTGTTCGGACATGCGGATCAGCGACAGTTCGATCTGCAAAGGCGTGGCCCCGATCAGGCGAGCGAACTGGTTCTCTGTCTGGATCTTCTTGGGCATCAGATTCAGTAACCCAATTCGCAAGGGGCGGATGTCCTGCCGGGAAGCGGCGTCTTCATCAACCACCATAACGCCTTCGCGCGTCAGCACGTCATAGGCAGGCAGG
>CAZDXI010000330.1:0-1840 GCA_964509095.1 uncultured Rhodobacterales bacterium | reverse complement strand
GCATAGTCCAAACGGGTGATGTGGTTTCAGTCTTGCTTTGATAACGATGTTGGTGTTGGCTTTCCAGAGCCAACCCCCGGTTGAACACACAGCCGCTTATTTTGCGGCAAGTGTCGGGGAGATAGGCATAAATTTTTGAAACGCAAATAGTGAAAGCGATTTGACATGCGACGTATCGCGATTGTGATGTGCATTGGAGGGGCCGCGCTGATGGCGTGTACCTCGGCTGATTTGGGCCCGAGTATCGGACAATTTGGAAAAGCGGTGGAGGACACGAGCAAGGCCGTGCAGCCCGCATTGGACCGAGGTGTGGCGCGGGAATCTGCATCTGTTGTCGCAAGGGCAGCACGGGCAGATAAGGACATTTACGATTTCCCACAAGCCTGTGTGGATGTGGCCTTTGGGTTGGACGGGGCCGATGGAACGTCGGTGCAAGCGGCTGATTGCGCGTTGATGCCGAAGGTCAAAGTGCCCGCACCGCGCGGCTCTGCAAGCTATGCTGACAAAGGGATGCAGGCGCTGCGGGCCTATGCCCGAACGCTGGATGCGCTGGCAGGTTCGACCGTGGCCGGGGATGTCAGTACGAATTTCAAGGATTTCGCGGGGTCATTGAATGCCTTTGCCGAAGAGGTGAACGCAGACGAAGGCGCAGTGGTGATCACACCGGGACGCGTTGACGGCATCGCGGGGCTTCTTGGGACGGCCGTGGATGCGCGACGCCGCGCGATCCTGCGCAAGCTGGTAAACACGGCGCATCCCGATATCGAAGTTCTTGTGGCCGAATTGATTGCCCATTTCGACGCAAAGGACGGGCTGACGGACGGATCAGACCGGTTGCGCAAAGCATGGGAGCGCATGTCGCGCGCGCGCGGAACACCGGGCTATCTGGCGGCGGTGCGGGCGTATGAGGGCGAATTCGGGCGTTATCAAAAGCGACTGAAACGCTCCAACACAGCGGCACTCTTGCGGGTCTGGCGCAGTCAACAACTGCTGCACGCCAAGCTGCAAAGCCGACGGGATACGGCGTTGATCGAAAAGCTGGTGAAAGACGTCAAGGCATTGGGGGGCTAAGTCATGGGTAAGGATGTTCGCAGACTGAAAAGCTACAAGCGGCTGTACAACATCGGGTTTTCCGCGTCGGGCAAGTTGAATGCGCTGGCTGGCGAGGAGCCGAACAAGACCAAGCGGGACAAGCTTTTGGATAAGGCGTCCGAGATCAACGATTACATGTTCGCCCTGCGGCGTGCGCAATTGGTTGAACTGACAACGCCTGGGCCGGGTGAGGCCAAAGGCGCGGGCGCAAGGTTGCGCGACGCGATCAAGGTCGCCGAAGATGATCTGGACAAGCTGGAGAAACTCGCAAGTGCATTGAAAACCGCGAGCGATTTGTTGAGCCGTGCGAAAAAGTTATTTCGACTGGTCGCGTGACATCGCGTCTGCCACAAGGTCGGTGAAGTCTGCTTCAGAGCGCAAGGCGCTGACCTCTTCGGCTTGCACGGTAACACCCCAGTTAGCCATCGCAGCGTAGCGCGGCTGGCGGTGGGCCAGCGCTTTGGCATAGGTCCAGCGGATGAAGGCATCCGGGTCGACCTTGCCCGGGGCGGTGCCGGTTTCAGTCAGATAGTCAGTCCAGCAGCGGGTCAGAAACGCGGGCTGGTAGGCCATCGGCTTGGGTGCGCGGTCAAAGCGACGGATAAGCTCTTCGGTATGGGCCTCCGAGCCTTCGATCCAGATCATGAGAGTGCGCTGGGACAGTTCGGTCATCAGGGGATCGTTCGGATTGGTCGCGTCCGCCCATTCACAGATCGATCCACCGGTATCGCAAATGAAGTTGGGATAC
>CAZDXI010000329.1:0-3859 GCA_964509095.1 uncultured Rhodobacterales bacterium | reverse complement strand
GAAAGACGTTCGAACCGCTCAGACACCGTCACGCCATCCAAAGCTTTCGTATGCACATGGCGCTGCAGCCCGTCCAGCAATATCCCTGTTTCCATGCGCAACGCCAAATGTTGGGCCAGTAAAGCAGACTGATTGTAGCGCCGCTTGAGCATGCGCCGCCAATGAAGCGGGATCGGGATCAGCAACGTGTCTTCCTGAATTAAGGGCATCGCAGCTTGCGCCAACCAAGTCGCAGCTGTGATCGCAGCATCCTGACGGTCTGAATGTTTCAGACCAAGAACAAGCCTGCGTCCCAAGTCAGAATAGCGCATTGCCGCACGCCCGCGTCGCCATGGCCTCGCGATCTTGCGGCAATCATCGCATTGCACGCGCTCTGACTCGTTCGCAGCCAGCAACGGGATACCGCAGCTATCGCATACAGGCCCGGTTATAAGAGGCAATTGCCGCCAGCACGGACCACACAGCCCATACTCACTTTCCACCATCCCCCCGCATCCCGCGCAACTGGGCGGAAAAAATACGCGCAACGCCGTTTGAACCTGCTGCCGCAACACTCTAGATACGCTCCATGTTGTCCCAATCCCGTCCGCAGCTTTGTGATCGTCGTGCTTTGATGCGCAATCGCACCCGCGTACGGGCAGACGCCATGTTTCTGCACGAAGAAGCCTTGGCTGATGTGCAGGATCGCCTATTGATGGTTAATAAGCCGTTTCAGACGCGCGCGGTTGTAACAGGACACAGCGATTTTTGGTCCCAAGCGTTCCCTGATGCCCGAATTTTGGTCGATGATGATGTCCTCGATCTGCAACCCGCCTCCTGTGACCTGGTTATTCACGCGATGTGCCTGCACTGGGCGAACGATCCAGTTGGTCAGTTGATCCAGTGCCGTCGCGCCTTGAAGCCGGATGGCCTGCTGCTCGCCGTGTTGCCGGGTGGTGAGACGCTGACGGAGCTTCGGTCTTGCCTTGGCGAAGCAGAAACCCAAATTCGCGGCGGCCTGTCTCCGCGTGTTTTACCCATGGCGGACCTGCGCGATCTGGGTGCGTTGCTTCAGCGGGCGGGGTTCGCGCTTCCGGTGGCGGACACATTGACGCTGTTTGCAGAATACGATGACCTTCCCGCCTTGATGCGCGACCTTCGACACATGGGTGAAGCCAATGCGTTGTCCAACAGGGACAAGTATCACATTGCGCGGGGCGTCTTTCACCAAGCTAATCAACTGTATCGCATGCATTTTCCGGGGAACCAGAAAGCCCTTAAAGCACGCTTCGATTTGATCACGCTTACTGGCTGGGCGCCGGCGGACTCACAGCCTCAACCCTTGCGGCCCGGCTCAGCCAAAGCGCGTCTGGCAGATGCGCTTGGCACGAAAGAGTCACCCTTGCATGATTGACCTGCGACCAAATGCGTTTATCTGACCCTCAACAGCGGATAAACCGGACCTATGATGCTCGATACGACGAAAACGGCCAAACGCCCCACGCATGCTCCTTCGGACCACCCGGAGGTGAAACCGGCCCGCGTCGGAATTCTGTTGGCGAACCTTGGGACTCCGGACAATTATGACTACTGGTCGATGCGCCGATATCTGAACGAATTCCTGTCCGACAAGCGCGTGATCGATTACTCCGCATGGATTTGGCAGCCTCTTTTGCAGCTTGTGATCTTGTCCAAGCGTCCGTTTTCCAGCGGTGAGGCATACAAGTCGATTTGGAACCATGAACAGGGTGAAAGCCCGTTGATGACCATCACCAAAGATCAAACAGCGAAGATCATGACCGCCATGCACGAGCGGTATGGTGATCAGGTCATGGTCGATTTCTGCATGCGTTACGGTAATCCATCCACCAAATCCAAGGTGCAGGAGATGATTGCCGCCGGATGTCAGAAAATCCTCTTCTTCCCGTTGTACCCTCATTATGCCGGTGCAACATCCGCGACGGCAAACGACCAGTTCTTCCGTGTCTTGATGGATGAGAAGTGGCAGCCGACAACCCGCACAGTAGAGCCGTATTACGCCAATCCGCTGTATATTGATGCTTTGGCGCAATCCATTGAACGGGCCTATGCCGGTTTAGAGAAACGCCCCGATATCCTCGTGTGTTCGTATCACGGGGTGCCGAAGCGCTATCTAATGGAAGGCGACCCGTATCACTGCCAATGTGTGAAAACCACGCGTTTGCTCAAGGAACGGCTGGGCTGGGATGATACGGAAATCACCTCGACCTTCCAGTCTCGCTTTGGGCCGGAAGAATGGCTGAAGCCCTATACAGTTGAAGAAGTCGCGCGGTTGGCGGAAGCTGGTAAGAAGAACATCGCAGTTTGTGCGCCTGCGTTCTCAGCCGACTGCATCGAAACGCTTGAAGAGATCAACGAAGAGATCAAAGAGAGCTTCGAAGAGGCGGGCGGTGAACACTTCACATATATCCCGTGCCTGAACGACGATGATGCGCATATCACCGCGCTGTCATCTGTGATCGAAGACAACCTTAAAGGTTGGCTCGACTAAGCACGAAAAAAGGCGGCGCAGACGCACCGCCTCTTTCCAAAACGTCAAAACGTCAATTAGTCGGCAACTGCAACGGCGAGGATCGCCAGCAGAACCAGAGGCACCACGATGCCCGAGGAAGAGCCTGTGACTTCTTCCACGATGACAGGTGCTTCGATAACGGGCTCGGATTTGCCACCAGCGAAAGCCGCTGTGGCGGAAGCTGTCAGAGCAGCAGCAAGAACGAGTTTTTTCATTTTACCCTCCAGAATGCACATGCAGATTAGTTCCGCACATGCCAAAGTCTTACCTCGTATCTTTGTGTAGGCCGCAAAGGCGAGCAATTGCAAACTGCATTCCGCATTTCACCGCCTGATTCGCGGATCATCGTCAAATAAGCAACACTTGCGTTCCGACCTGTGCCAGCTGGAACAGTTCTTCTATGTGCTCGTTGTACAAACCAATGCAACCATTGGACGAACGACGGCCAATCTTGCGCGTGTCATGTGTCCCGTGGATACGGTAATACGTCCAGCTTAGGTGAAGTGCGCGCGTTCCCAATGGGTTATCCGGGCCGGGACCGATGTAGTCAGGCCATTCCGGGTTGCGCTGTTTCATGGACGGTGTCGGACGCCAATCCGGCTCCGGATCTTTGAACGTGACCTTCGTGCGCCCACGCCGCGTCAGTTCTTCGGTCAGGGGCACACTGGACGGATACAGCTTGTAGGTCGCTTGATCTTCGCTCCAGTAGTGCACCGCGCGACTGTCGATATCGACAAGGATCGCGCCATTGCGGGTGTTGTCAAAGTAGGGCTGCCAATCCAATGACCGGAAACTTGAGATGTTCCGACGCACGGATTCAGTCAGATCCCGTTCTACTTCTGTGGTGTTTGCACTGTTCACGGCGGATGATTGCGCCAAGGCGGGGCTTGCCACCATGGCAGCCGATCCTGCAATGAACGCACGCCGGGACGGTGTGTTCGGCGAAAACTTGGACATTCGTACTCTCCGTTGTGTCGAATTCCTGAAATTCAGACCTGAAATTATTGCGCGAAAGACGCACTTGCAAATCAAACCAGCGTTACGGCGCATGTCGCGCGTCATGTGCGTTTGTATTGCAACGCGCCCCCGTGTAGACGGGGAAAAACATCTGGAGTGAGGCATGATGGTGCGAATAGTTGCGTTGCTCGGGGCAGCCCTGTTGATGCTGGCCGCGTGCGTGGAACCGGTATCTCAGGTTGGCTCAGACGGCAAACCCCTCCCAAAGCTCTATAAAATCCGCGCGGGTGATGCTGGCAAAATCCAGTTCCGCATGCTGGATTCCGTAAATGCGCTGCGTCAGGCTGCGGGCGTCTCTCCACTAAGCTTTGA
>CAZDXI010000328.1:0-3865 GCA_964509095.1 uncultured Rhodobacterales bacterium | reverse complement strand
CCTGATGTGCGCGTCATTGTTGCCTTTTACACAGGCCCTGCTCCGGTCGATCCCGACGATCTGGCAAATTTTGCGCAATCCAGCCTTGCCCGGTACAAACAGCCGCGCGACTACATACATCTGACAGAACTGCCCACCGGGCCAAATGGAAAACTCGCGCGCAAAGCCCTGCGCGGCTACTGGAGAGCCAAATGATCAAGCTTGATATCATGTCCGACCCGATCTGCCCGTGGTGCTACATTGGCAAAACACATCTGGACAAGGCGCTGGCCGAACGCACGGATCATCCGTTTGTCATTGAATGGCATCCGTTCCAACTGAACCCCGATATGCCGTCTGAAGGCATGGACCGTCGCGCTTATCTGGAAGGGAAATTCGGCGGCAAGGACGGCGCTGTGAAAGCCTATGCTCCTGTGGTGGAACACGCACAAGCTGCCGGTCTGAACATCAATTTCGAAGGGATGCAGCGCACGCCAAACACGCTCGATGCGCATCGCCTGATCCACTGGGCTGGGATCGAAGAAAAACAAACAGAGGCCGTAGATGCCCTGTTCCATGCTTATTTTGTGGATGCGCGCGATATCGGCGATCATGACGTCTTGGCCGACATTGCAGATCAGATTGGCATGGATGCGTCTGTGGTCCGTCGCCTGTTGCAATCAGAGTCCGACCGCGAAGATATCGCAAAGCGCGACGCGCATTCCCGTCAGATGGGTATCAGTTCGGTGCCGACCTTCATCGTGGGACAGAAACACGCAGTGCCCGGCGCGCAACCGCCCGAGCTTTGGGCCAAAGTGATTGATGAACTGCAAGATCAACTCGCCGAAAGCAACACCGCCACATAAATTAACAAATCCAGCACATTAACCTTTGCCAGACGACCGCAACTGCGTTAACCAATTTCCATCAGAGGGCGAAAAACGCCCCAAACATACGTATTGAGCGGGTAAAATGGCAGGCACGGAAACGGCGTCCACGGACGTCACGAAGAGTCGTATTGAGGAAATTTGGTTAATTGGTTTAGGTGAGCTACACGCGAAAACAGGTCGCGTGGATCATTGGTCGTATTACGGCGAACTTCAAGACATCAAGCAGCGACCACTCAGTGTGGATTGGCTGGAAGCCAGCATCGCGATGGCCGTCATTGGGCGCATCCGACCGGCGCGCGTGATCGGATACATGAAGAAACTGCGGGCCCGGCGGGAAAGCTTGGGCCAATCGGCCGAGTTCGAAGAGTTCGACGCTTTGCTGCGCACGTATCTCGCACCAGACCGACTGACCAATCATGGCTTCAAACCCGGCACCTTTGCCGATCTCGACCACCAAACCGTTTGGGAACAAGTGAAGTCGCATCTGTCTGTGCTCTCGGACGAAGGATATGATGTGTTCCTGAATTCCGGCACCTTGCTTGGTGTTGTTCGGGACAAACGCCTGATCGATCATGACGACGACATCGATCTTGCCCTCGTTCTCAAAAGTAAAAACGCCGCGGACGCTGCGCAAGAATGGCGCCAACTGCGCGACCGTCTTGATGACCTTAGCCTCTTCGATCACGACGCTTACAAGGGCTCGGTGATCTTCAAGCTGAACCGTGTGGACAACGTCCTGATTGACCTGTTCCCAGCATGGGAAGAAGACGGGAAGTTCTTCGTCTATCCGCATACGAACGGAGAACTCAGCCGCGATGACGTGCTTCCCTTACGGATGTGCGAACTGACCGGACATGCGCTTCCGGCCAATCCTGAAAAGATGCTGGAGCTCAACTACGGTTCGAAATGGCGCGATCCTGATCCGCTGTTCAAGTTTCCATGGGCCGCAGCCAACGAAGCCTTTTCGTCCTTCATCGAGAAGGCCAAGTCATGATCGAGCTATATGAGAAACGCGTCTTAACTTACGGAACCTTTGACCTTTTTCATCATGGTCACGTGCGTCTTCTGCGGCGTCTTGCAGGTTTGGGCGACAAACTGATCGTCGGAGTGTCCACGGACGAGTTCAACGCACGCAAAGGCAAGACAGCCACGATGAGCTTCGAGCAACGCCGCGAGATTGTTGAATCCTGCCGGTATGTCGATCGGGTCATCCCGGAATCCGACTGGGATCAGAAACGCACTGATATCGTGAATTACAACGTCTCTCTGTTCGCGATGGGCGACGATTGGGCCGGGAAATTTGATGATCTGAATGATCTCGCTCAGGTTCTTTACTTGCCGCGCACGCCTGAAGTGTCCTCGACTCAACTCAAGATGTCGTTGCGTCACGTCGGGGCTTCGAGCCACGCCTGACGCGATTGTGCGTCATTTAGGGCTTCCCGCTCATTCAACTTATAGTTAACCTGCCGCCAGAATGGTGGAAGGTATATGAACGGTAGCCCTGCGCAAAAGATGGGGACAGCGGAGTTTGTCGCGCTGGTCGCGATGCTGTTTTCGACGATTGCGTTCAGTATGGACGCTCTCTTGCCGGCGTTTCCCAACATTCAGGCAGACTTAAACAGCGGGCCTTCCACGCATTTATTGCTATCCGGTTTCATGGGCGGCTTGGCAGTTGGAACACTGGTTGCGGGCCCAATGTCGGATGCATTCGGCCGCAAGGCGATCATGTATCTTGGGGCGATCATCTTCATTGGCGCCGGCTTGATTGCATGGCTCAGCGACAGTTTCGAAGTCGTTGTGGCCGCACGGATCTTGCAAGGTGTCGGAGCGGCGGGTCCCCGCGTTGTTTCTCTTGCGATTGTGCGGGACCTCTATGAAGGCAGGCAAATGGCCCGGATCGTGTCGCTCGCGATGGTTCTGTTTGCCATTGTTCCAACCGTCGCCCCGTTGATGGGGGATATTTTGGCGGACACGTTTGGATGGCGTTCGATCTTGCTGTCCTTTGTGGTGTTTTCTTTGGTGTCCATTCTTTGGTTCGCGCTTCGGCTCTATGAACCCCTGCCCCAAGAAAAACGCAGACCGTTCCGCATCCCGCGCCTTTTGGCATCCTCGCGCGAGGTTTTGGGCCACCGTACGGTTCGTCTGGCCATCATGGCGCAGTGTGCCGTGTTTTCCGGTATCTTCAGTCTGCTGATGCAAGTGCAACCGATCTATGATCAGGTCTTTGGCCGGGCCGAGACGTTTCCTTACTGGTTTGGCGGCATCGCGCTGGTCTCTGCCGCGTCCACCAGCTTGGTCAACGCCGCTTTAGTTGTGCGCTTTGGGATGCGACGTCTTGTGACACTGGGCATGACGGGGAGTTTCGTATCGGCTGCGGTTGCTCTTATCGTGTCCCTGACCTGGCCAGAGCAATCCTTTGTCACCTTTGTGGTTTGGCAGTTCCTCGTGATCTGGCTCACGGGTATGAGCATCGGCAACCTCAATGCCATCGCATTGGAGCCTATGGGGCACATTGCGGGGATGGCCGCGTCCTGGACCGGGTCAATTTCGACGCTTGTTGCATCACTGGTAGCTGCGGGCGTCGGGTACCTGTTCAACGGAACGGACATCCCATTGCTGGCCGCGTCTGCGGTGATTGCGTTCGTCGGGGTCCTGATTGTATGGCGTCTGAACGCGGCTGAAAACGCCGCGTCTTCACCAGTTTAACCCGCCGCCTTGGCGCGTTTCTTGGCCGCGATGACCTTTTCCGCCAAATCCCGTGCAATCGCAAAGGCGCCTTTGATCTTGTCCGCGTCCTTCTTCCAGTCCCGACGCACGACGATCTTGTTGTCTTTGACCTTGGCAAGGCCACGCTGGTCTTGGATGAACTCGACCAATCCTTGAGGTGAGGCGAACTTGTCTTTGTGGAACTGGATCGTTGCGCCCTTTGGTCCACCATCAAGCTTGGCAATCCCCGCCTTTCGACACATGGCCTTGATGCGCACGACGAGCAGCAA
>CAZDXI010000327.1:0-3867 GCA_964509095.1 uncultured Rhodobacterales bacterium | reverse complement strand
TTGTCGAAACAAACAGCTGTCTATCCTAGGGTAAATTGCCTTTGTGCTGTGCAGCTCTACCTCTACACGGCAAGGAGCTTACACAATGCGCGCACTCATTTTGTCGCTGACGCTGGTTTTGGCGGGTTTGATGCCCGCCAACGCGCAGCAATCGGAAATCCAGACCATCATCACGTCTCAGATGGAAGCGTTCAAACAAGATGATTTTGCGACGGCGTTCACATTTGCCCATCCGAACATTCAAGGTATTTTCCAGACGCCAGAAAACTTTGGGCGCATGGTGGCACAAGGATATCCGATGGTCTGGAGACCGTCGGGTGTCGAATACCTTCCGTTGCGCGAAGAAGGTGGGCGGACATTTCAGGATGTGCGCGTGACAGGACCAAAAGGGCAGCAGCACCTGCTGGAGTATTCGATGACGCAAACCGAAAAGGGATGGCGTATCAGTGGCGTGCGCATTTTGGAAAGCAACGGCCTGAACGCCTAAAAGTCGCGCCAGAAGCCGAACTTCAACCCCTTGCTGGCGCGCGCGCCGGTTCGGTGTTCATATCCGACAACATAGCGTGTTTTGCCTGCCTTATCCGCAAAGATCAGGCTTGGGATCAAGGTATGCGAGTCTTCCCCCGGTCCAATGTCGATGAAGCTTTGGGCCATGAACTGTGTCCGGTCTGTAATACTCAGGCCGACGGTTGAATCGATCTTGAAGCGCGTGTCGGACCCGCTCAGCCCCCATAGGGCCGAGCTGTCGATATTGACCCAGCCCCCTTTGTCGCGCACGGCGATTCCGCGGCCCCATGACACGCCGGTGCGCAAGTAAGGATCGACATCAATACCATTGGAATTTGCGCCTAAACCGAACTCGGCAGACATGTTCGCCTTGCGCTCCCCATTTTGGATCGGGATGCGCAGGAACACCTGCCCTTCTCCACCAAGACCATCAATCATTGAGCCGGATGCTCCAAGCGTCAGTTTTGGTCGCAACCCGTATTCAACGAAAAAACTCTGTTCCGAAAGCTGCTGCCCGGTGTCGTCAAGTTCGAACACCGTGCTGCCAAAGGACAAGAACCCGGTCCCTTCATCGCGCAGCCAAGCGCCCGCCCAGACGGGTGCAGCCAGTATCAGGCTGAAAAGGACCGTGACGGTCATGCGGATCATGCTGCGTCGTGCCTGCCTGTTTTTCTACAACTTACAGTGTGAATGGTCTGAGCCGATGGAAAGCGTTAGGTTGCGCGCAATAAATGCAGGGAGGCGATAAATTTGCAACTTATAAGAGCATTGACCGAGGAAGAACTCGGGAAAGACTTCATGGAAGAGTTTGCGTTTTTTCAGGGCACATTGGGCGGAGTGCCAAACTCCATCCGCACAATGATGCGTCGTCCTGCTATTGCGCGAGCGTATCTTGAATTGAACAAAGCGGTTATGACGGATTTCGGAACCGTCACGCTGGAGTTCAAACGGCTCCTTGGGTACGTCGCCAGCTTTGCGTCTGGCTGCATGTATTGTCAGGCACATATGATTCTAGCGTCCGAACGCTTTGGTGCGTCCGAAGAACGCCTGAATGCGGTCTATGATTTTGAGGACAGCCCACATTTCACTGACGCTGAAAAGGCAGCACTTGCCTTTGGTCATGCGGCGGCGAGCGTTCCAAACATGGTCACAGAAGATGTCGCAGAACGCCTGCGCGCCCATTGGAGCGAAGATGAAATCGTTGAACTGACTGCTGTTGTGTCCTTGTTCGGCTATCTTAACCGTTGGAATGACAGCATGGGCACCGCCCTAGAAGAGTTGCCTCATGATCGCGGCAAAGAACGTCTGTCGGATACAACCGGCTGGGATATCGGCAAACACGCAAGCTGATACAGATCAAAGCGCTCCTCTCACATGGCTAGTAAAGTTGGTCATGTGAGAAAGGGAGACCCGAAATGTATCACAACATTCTGCTACCCGTTGCTTTCGAACAGGATCTGAACCTGAGCGCTCCGACGAAAATCGCTCAGGCTTTGGCGGCCGAAGGTGCAACGATTCATTTGCTGCACGTGTTCGAAATTCTACCGAGCTATGCGATGCAATACGTACCCTCCGACACAATGGAGGCGACCAAGGCCCGCGTCATGACCAAGCTGAAGGCTGCTGCAGAGTCCATTCCAGGGGCCGAACCCGTTGTCGTGGAAGGTGCGCCGGGGCGTGCGATTTCCACTTGGGCGTCAAAGAACAACATCGATCTGATCGTGATGCCATCGCATCAACCCGGCATGGGTGATCTGATTTGGGGATCGACGGCGGCTTTCGTCGTGCGTCATGCAAGTTGCGCGGTGCACGTCATCCGCTGATTTGCGTTTTTCCGGCGACTGAGTTGTACTCCCTCACATATTGAGTGGGGGAGTGCGAAGTTATGGGAAGTGAATTGCTGTTATGGGCGCTGCTGTTGCCGGGCATGTTGCTGGGTGGCTATGCAACTTCGCGTGTTAAGGCGAACGTCGCCAAGTATTCTCGCGTGCCCCTCGGCCATGGCATGACCGGAGCGCAAGTCGCTCGCCATATTCTTGATGCGCGCGGCCTGCGAGATGTGATGGTGGAGCGTGCCAAAGGCATGCTTGGCGATCACTACGATCCGCGCACCCGAACTTTGCGCCTCAGCGACAAAGTCTACGACGTGCCTTCCGTTGCGGCGGCTGGCATCGCAGCCCATGAGGCCGGACATGCCATTCAGGACGCAGAAGACTATGCACCTTTAGAGACGCGCACGCGCATTGTGCCGCTTGTTCAAGGCGGATCAGCGCTTGCGCCATTTGTGTTCTTTGGGGGGATGCTGATCGGGAATTCGGTGATGATGTGGGTCGGGGCGCTGCTGTTTGGCTTGTCCACGCTCTTTTCACTGATCACACTTCCGGTGGAGTTTGATGCGTCCCGCCGCGCTCTCAAACTGCTGCGGGAAAAAGGGATCATCCGAGACCCTGACAAAATGCAGGGCGCGGAAAAGGTGCTTGACGCTGCGGCCTGGACCTATGTCGCGGCGGCCGTGTCTGCGGTGGGAACTCTGGCATTTTACCTGATCCTCAGCCGGGGGCGCCGTTGACTGGTATTCGACGGGGCCACACCTATCTCTAGGGCAGCAGCCACAGGAGATTGCCATGCAGTGCCCCATCGACGGAACCGCCCTTGTCATCGCTGAACGCAGTGGGGTGGAAATCGACTACTGCCCGAAGTGCCGAGGCGTGTGGTTGGACCGGGGTGAGCTGGATAAGATCATAGAACGGTCTGCCGCGTACTCTGCGCCGCCACCGCCGCCGCAACAACAACGCTCGCGGGGTTCTGACAACGCGCAATACCAAGGAAAGCCGCGCAAAAAGAAGGGCATGGGCAGCTTCCTCGAAGATATCTTTGACTTCTAAGTCGGTTTACGCGTGATGCATCATAAGGACCATTGCGACTAAAGCGCAGCCGATCCCGGCGATGTCCCGCAATCCGAACGGTTCTTTAAAGTAAAATGCCCCAATCAGCGCAAGTGCCACAAGGCTGGCCATAGAAAATGCCACCCCCGCGGTTGCGAGCGGGATATGTCGCACAGAGACAAACCACAAAAGCGCAGATGCGGCGTAAAGCACCACGCCCACCAGCACGAGTTTCGACACGGCCGTATGCCCCGCGTCGGCGGCCTGTTTGATGAAGACGTCACCGACAAGAACGACGGCGGCGGTGAAAAAGCTGAACAAGAAACCAATTGCAATCTGTGACATTTGGGACCTCTCCTTGGGTGGTTTGGTCATTTGAAATGTCGTGAGTGTGCGGACTGCGGGGATTTCCCGCAATGGAGGAATTCCTTACGTGTGCGTTCGGTGGGTTTGTGTGCGTCAGGCGCGAATCCGG
>CAZDXI010000326.1:0-3870 GCA_964509095.1 uncultured Rhodobacterales bacterium | reverse complement strand
TCCTCAAGGCACGCGCACCCAGAGCCTTCGTGGACCTTAACCGATCCAGCACAGAACTGGACCCAGCATTGATCGAAGGGCTGCGTCCACAAGGGCATAACCCGCGCGTGGCCTCCGGGCTTGGTGTGATTCCTCGCGTTGTGGCAAACGGGCGTGCAATCTACCGCGGCAAGATCAGTCAGGCCGAAGCAAAGGCCCGAATTGATGAAGTCTGGCATCCATATCACAGCAAATTGCAGCAATTGTTGAACCAATCTCGGGATCGATTTGGTCAGGCAGTGTTGATTGATTGCCACTCTATGCCGCACGAGGCGATGGATGGGGTGTCCAAAGGCGGCGTGCGTCGCCCCGATGTTGTGCTGGGCGACCGCTTTGGCGCAGCCGCCAGCGGAGAGATCGTGGATCGCATTGAATCCGCCTTTGCACAGGCCGGATTCACGGTGACCCGCAATGCGCCGTTCGCTGGCGCTTACATCGCGCAGGCGTACGGAAGGCCCAGCAAGCAGCAACACGCGGTGCAGGTGGAGATCGACCGCTCAATCTACATGAGCGAACGTCTGATCCGCCCGAGTGCTCAGTTCGAAGATGTGAAAGCCCGGTTGCGCACGGTGATTGCGGAAATCGCAAGCATCGGTCAAGAGCGCGTGCCGCTTGCGGCTGAATAACGCGGAGAGCCGCAAAACCCCTTGGGGTCACACGCGTCTGTCGCTACATAACGAACAACACACGATTTCCCGAGGGTTCGAGCGGTGAAGAAACCCGTAGTTTTGTGCATTTTGGATGGCTGGGGCCTGAGCGATGACACGCGCGCCAACGCGCCCGTTCTGGCGGATACGCCTGTCATGGATCATCTGATGCAGACCTGTCCCAACGCGACGTTGATCACGCACGGACCGGATGCCGGGTTGCCCAAAGGCCAGATGGGCAATTCAGAAGTAGGCCACACCAATATTGGCGCCGGGCGCGTGGTGGCGATGGATCTTGGCCAGATTGATCTGGCAATCGAAGACGGCAGCTACGGCGAAAACGCTGCGATCAAGCGGTTCATTGCAAAGATGAAAGCCAGCGGAGGCCGCGCGCATATCATGGGTTTGATGAGCGACGGTGGCGTGCACGGCTCGCTTGAACACATGCAGGCCACGATCAATCTGCTGCAGGGCCGTGGCGTTCCTGTGGTGGTGCACTTGATCACCGATGGGCGCGATGTGCCGCCGTCGTCGGCCAAAGCGTATTTCGAACAACTCCTGTTGGGATTGAAGAAATGGGTGCCGTTTGGAACGATCAGCGGTCGGTATTACGCGATGGATCGCGATAATCGGTGGGAGCGGGTGGAAACCGCGTTCAACGCGATTGTGCATGGAGAAGGTCCGCAGGAAGAGGATGCTCTTACCGCGATTGATCAAGCCTATCAGCGCGGCGAGACGGACGAGTTCTTTGCTGCAACTGTGCTGGGCGATTTCGACGGTGTAAAGGATGGCGATGGCTTGTTTTGCCTGAACTTCCGCGCAGATCGCGCGCGCCAGATATTGGCTGCGATGGCGGACCCGGAATTTGATGCGTTTGAGACAGGGACCCGCCCGAATTGGGCGGCTTTGTTGGGCATGGCCCCTTATTCGGATGACCACGACCAGTGGTTCGATGTGGCCTTCCCGAAGCCACATCTGGTCAACACACTGGGCGAATGGGTCGCCACGCAGGGCAAAACGCAGTTCCGGCTGGCGGAAACAGAGAAGTACCCGCACGTGACGTTCTTCCTGAATGGCGGTGCTGAAACCCCCAACACGGGCGAGGATCGCTTCATGCCAAAATCGCCGAAGGTTGCGACATACGACTTGCAGCCGGAAATGTCGGCGGGCGAGGTCACGGACCGGTTCGTTGCCGCGATTGAGGCTGGGTATGATCTGATCGTGACCAACTACGCCAATCCGGACATGGTGGGCCATACCGGGGATCTTGAGGCGGCCAAGGCGGCTTGCTCGGCCGTGGATCAAGGCTTGGGGCGCGTGCTCGACGCGTTGAACAAAGTCGGTGGTGCGATGATCGTCACGGCAGATCACGGCAATTGCGAAACCATGATTGATCCTGAAACCGGTGGGCCACACACGGCGCATACGCTTAATCCGGTTCCGGTGATCCTTGTAAATGGTCCCGAAGGTGCGGAGCTGCGCGACGGACGGTTGGCTGATCTGGCGCCCACCTTGCTCAAGCTGATGGGGCTGGATCAACCCGACGAAATGACCGGGGAGAGCCTGATCACATGATCCGTCACCTGCTGTCTTTCTGCGTGATGTGTGCATTGGCCTTACCAGCCGCCGCGCAGCAGCAGGATTTCGCGGCGAAGGCGCAAAGTGCTCTCGCTGATCTGGAAGCCGCCGCCGAACAGCTGAACTCTGCCGAACGTGCGCGAGACCGCGTGCGTGCGCTGACCGCGACAATCCTTGCATTTGAAGACGGTCTGGGTGCCATGCGAGAGGGTTTGCGACAGGCGGCCATTCAGGAACGTGTGTTGTCTGAACGTCTTGCAGGCAAGGATGCAGAAGTCGCGTCTTTGCTCGCTGTCTTGCAAAGCATGGGACGGGCGGAAAGCCCCACGGCGCTGTTGCATCCGTCTGGTGCTGTTGGCACGGCGCGGGCTGGGATGTTGCTGGCGGAAGTCGGTCCGGCACTGAATGCCCGCGCCACTGATCTGCGGTCTGATCTGGAAGAAGTGCAAACCTTGCGCCAGTTGCAACAGGCCGCCGCTGACCGCATGGCCCAAGGTCTTAGTGAAATTCAGGCTGCGCGCGCGTCGCTCAATCAGGCGATGGCGGAGCGCGAAGAACTGCCCACGCGTTTTATCGCGGACCCAACGCGCACGGCTATTCTGATTGCGAGTGCAGAGACCCTGTCCGGCTTTGCCTCCGGTCTCAGCCAGATCATCGTGTCGGAAAGCGCACCACCGCTGGACCTTGAAGTCGCGCCCGGTGACATTCCCTTGCCGGTACAAGGTGTGATCCTGCGCACTGCGGGCGAGGCGGACGCGGCCGGAGTTACCCGCCCGGGTGTTCTGCTCGCCACCGCAGCACAGGCACTGGTCACAGCGCCCACTGCGGCCACGATCCGCTATGTTGGTCCCTTGCTCGACTTCGGTCAGGTGGTGATTCTGGAACCGGATGCTAACACTTTGGTCATCCTTGCAGGCCTATCCCAAGCCTATGGCGAGGCCGGTCAGGTCATCCCAAAAGCCACACCCTTGGGGATTATGGGCGGAAACGGGACCGGATCGGCTGATTTGCTGTCACCAAACGGTGAGGGGACTGGAACTGAGCGCACAGAAACGCTCTATATAGAAGTAAGACGAGACAATCGCCCGGTGGACCCCGCAACGTGGTTCAAGCTTGGGCCTGAGGATTAGGATACGGGAATGAAGAAATTTCTGATGGCCGCTGCAGGCGGTACACTGGCTGGCGTGATTGCAACAACGCAGGTGGCCGGACCGCTTTTGGCGCAGCAGGCTGACAGCAATTCCAATGTGTATGAGCAGCTTGACCTGTTCGGCGACATCTTTGAACGCATCCGCGCGCAGTACGTGGAGGAAGTCGATTCAGGCGAGCTGATCGAGGCCGCGATTGATGGGATGCTGACCTCTCTCGATCCGCATTCCAGCTACTTATCCCCTGATGACGCCAAGCAGATGACTTTGCAGACGCGCGGGGAATTTGGCGGCCTTGGGATTGAGGTCACGCAGGAAGAAGGCTTCGTCAAAGTCGTCTCCCCCATCGACGGTACTCCGGCGGATGAGGCCGGGATCGAAGCGGGTGACTTTATCACCCATGTGGATGGCGAAAGCGTGCTGGGTTTGACCCTTGATAAAGCCGTGGACCTGATGCG
>CAZDXI010000325.1:0-3879 GCA_964509095.1 uncultured Rhodobacterales bacterium | reverse complement strand
GGCCAGAACTTTCTTCTGGACCTGAACCTGACCGCCAAGATCGCGCGTCTTGCTGGCGATCTGAGCAGCAGTGATGTTCTTGAAATTGGACCCGGTCCAGGTGGTTTAACGCGCGGCTTGTTGGCAGAAGGTGCTCGCAAGGTTCTGGTCATAGAAAAGGACGCGCGCTGCCTGCCAGCCCTGCAAGAGATTGCTGACCACTATCCCGGACGACTTGAAATTCTGCAGGGAGACGCTTTGCAAATCGATCCTTTGCAACATTTGCAAACTCCAATCCGCGTTGCTGCGAACCTGCCTTATAACGTGGGAACAGAACTTTTGGTGCGTTGGCTGACCCCGAAAGACTGGCCGCCGTTTTGGCAAACGCTGACTCTGATGTTTCAAAAGGAAGTCGCCGAACGCATCGTGGCACAGCCCGGCAGCAAGGCTTATGGACGGTTGTCGATCCTTGCCTCTTGGCGTAGCGATGCGCGCATTGCGATGTCTTTGCCGCCCGGTGCGTTTACACCGCCACCCAAAGTATCATCAGCCGTCGTGCATCTGACAGCCCTGCCCGAACCACGCTTTCCGGCCAATGCGAAAACTTTGGAACGCGTAGTGGCTGCCGGTTTCAATCAACGCCGCAAAATGTTGCGTGCAGCGCTGAAGTCGCTGTCACCTGATATTGAAGCGCATCTGACCGACGTTGGAATTGCCCCAACCGCGCGGGCAGAGACGATATCTTTGGAAGAGTTTTGTGCGTTGGCTCGAAGCCTCGATAGCGCCTGATTACTCAGCCGCTTCTGGTGCATCCCCGGCAGGCGGCGTCTCGTCTTTACCGCCTTCTTCATCCGCAGCAGCCTTGGGACGGCGCGTGCGAGGACGTTTGGGTTTGCGTGGTTTGTCTTCGGGCGTTTCGACCAAGCTCGACTCGTCGGCTGATGTGTCCACGATGTCGGGTTGGTCACCGCCGCCGGCAACGTCATTGTCTGCTGCCGGAGCCTTGGGCGCTTCAGAAGACTCACGTTCCTGTCGTGCAGCGCGTTCGCGGTCACGTTCGGCTTGGCGCTCGCGGTTCTGGCGTTCCTGCTCCTCGCGGCGCGCATCAACTTCTTTTTGCGCTTCGCTCAACAGGCGCAGGTAATGTTCTGCGTGCTGCTGGAAGTTTTCTGTCGCCACGCGATCACCAGAAAGCTGCGCATCGCGCGCCAACTGGTTGTACTTGTCAATGATCTGCTGCGGTGTGCCGCGAACCTTGCCTTCCGGGCCTGAGCTGTCGAAGACACGATTGATGACGTTACCGCCCGTAGGGCGATTGTTACGGTTCTTGTTCCGGGACCGGGATCTTGAAGACTTCATTAAATCTGACGTGCCTTAACTGTCATTTACCTGACCGGCTGATGCACCAAGCATCTTATGCCAAATGGGTCAGCTTTTTGGGCTTAACAAGCCTGCGCGGACGTCTTCCGCGTCACTGGCTCTGGAGCGTTGATACACAGCCGCGCCATGGCGGGGCAAGGCAAAACTGTGCGAAACAGTCTATTTCCGGCGAAAAAGTGCTGATGTTCCTGTATTCGGCAGGAATCACGCAGCTATTGAGCGCGGACCACGCGGTCACGCCCGTCCAAATCTTGGATCAGACGGACATCCTTCCAGCCTGCAGTTTCAAAGATTCCCCGCACCGCATCTGCTTGCATCCAGCCAATCTCCACCAGCACAACGCCGTTTTCCGTCAGGAAATCCACTGCGTATTCTGCGATCGTGCGATATGCGCTCAGCCCGTCCGCCTCATCCGTGAGTGCCATGCGCGGTTCATGGCGGCTTAGTTCCGGTTGCACATCAGCCATTTCGTCCCGGCTGAGGTAAGGCGGGTTGGCGACGATCAGATCGAACTGCCCTTCTACGCGTGAAAACCAATCCGATTGACGAATGTCCGCCCGCTTGTGGACCTGATGCATCAAGGCGTTGGCGCTGGCTTGCAGGCACGCGGCCTCTGATAAATCAACGCCCATGCCCACAGCGTGCGGGCGCTCTGCCAGCAGTGTGACAAGGATGCAGCCTGACCCTGTTCCAAGGTCCAACACCGATCCAAAAGGATCAGCCAAAGCCGCTTCGATCAAAGTTTCCGTTTCCGGGCGCGGATCCAATACATCACGCGACACTTTGAAGGCGCGCCCATAAAACTCCCGCTCTCCAATCAAGTGAGACACCGGAACACGCACCGCGCGTAAGGATATGAGGTTATCAAACCGCTCTTCGATATCGGGGGACAGGTCTTCCGGTGCGATCAGGGTGATACGCGCCGCGTCCACCTTGGCCGCATGGGCCAATAGTACACGGGCATCGCGTGCTGGGTCCGGCACACCTGCCGCGCGCAAACGGGACGCAGCAGCAGCAAGGGCTTCGCCCGCGGTCACCCGTCCATCTCCGCGAGGCGGCGCGCCTGATCTTCCGCGATCAGTGCGTCGATTGTTTCATCCAGATCCCCGCCCATAACCGCGTCCAGTTTATACAGTGTCAGGCCAATACGGTGATCCGTCATGCGTCCCTGAGGGAAGTTGTAGGTGCGAATGCGTTCAGACCGATCCCCTGAACCGACCTGCTCTGCCCGGTCGGATGCCCGTTCATCATGCACGCGCTGGCGTTCCTGATCATAAAGCCGGGCTTTCAGCACTTGCATGGCTTTTTCACGGTTCCGGTGCTGAGATTTTTCTGAACTGGTCACGACGATACCGGTGGGCAAGTGCGTGATGCGTACCGCGGAATCCGTGGTGTTGACGTGCTGACCACCTGCACCTGAGGAACGCATCGTGTCGATGCGCAAGTCGTTGGGGTCAATTTGGATGTCGACGTCTTCGGCTTCGGGCAACACAGCGACTGTGGCGGCAGATGTGTGAATGCGCCCGCCGCTTTCCGTTTCCGGGACCCGTTGTACCCTGTGAACGCCAGATTCCCATTTCATCCGGCCAAAGACGCTGTCCCCGGTGATATGCGCGGTCACTTCCTTGATGCCGCCGAGTTCTGTGGCTTGTTCTTCGATAATGTCGACTTTCCAGCCTCGTGCCTCAGCATAGCGCAAGTACATGCGCAATAAATCGCCGGCGAACAAAGCAGCCTCATCCCCACCCGTCCCGGGGCGGATTTCAAGCATGGCAGGTTTCGTGTCAGCATTGTCCTTCGGCAGCAGCGACAACTGCAGCGCTGCTTCGGTCTCAGGAACGGCTATGCGAAGGTCCGACAATTCCTCTTCCGCCAAGGCCTTCATGTCCGGATCGTCCAACAATGCTTCGGCTTCGGAAATGTCCGACATTAGTTTGTCATAGGCGTCGATCTGCTCCACAACCGGGCGCAGGTCGGAATACTCCTTGGCCAGCGCCGCGATATCGCCGCCGGCAACCTCTGCCATCTGCGCCTCAAGGAATTGAAAGCGCTGGCGTATCTGTTCCAGTCTCTCGGAATTGATCATGAACGTGTCTTGGATGATCCAATCCTCTTGGTCAAGCGGGGCACATGGGCTATAATTCGCGCATGTTGCGGATATTCATTTTTCTTCTTTGTTTCGCCTTGCCGGCGGCCGCAGACGTCACTGGCCCTGGTGGAAAAACGGTGGATTGCTACTGCACGGACAGTTCGGGCTCTCGGATAGAGCTTGGACAGACGATCTGTTTGCAGGTCGATGGCCGCATGCTCATGGCGCAATGCCAGATGTCGTTGAACGTTCCGATGTGGCGTGAGGTATCGAAAGGTTGTCTCAGTTCCTCACTTGGGCAGGCTGGCGATCAGCCCCTCCAATCGTTTGCGATTGACGTCCAGATCTGACGCACCAAACCGCAACCGCGCATACATTTTCACCTGAGCACCATCGTGTTCGATGGTTGTGTAGTCTGGGAATCCAAAGAC
>CAZDXI010000324.1:0-3891 GCA_964509095.1 uncultured Rhodobacterales bacterium | reverse complement strand
TTGAGATTTCCCCACAAGCCGTGGCGCAGGTGGCTGTGATGGCAAGAGAGATGGATCGCGCGGAGCCTGAATTACGCGCCTTTGTTGAGCGAATGGACAAGACGGCGCAGGCAGAGCTTGTTGCGCTCATGTGGATTGGACGTGGCGCGTTTGAACCAGAGGAACTGACTGAGGCGGTCGAAACAGCTATCGAAGAAGCGTCTAGTCCAACGGCAGATTACCTGATCGGGACACCGCATCTAAGCGACCATTTAGAAGCCGCTTTGGATGCATTCAATATCAGCGTCGCGGAGGCCGAAGACAGCTTGTGATCCGTCACAACCCTTCGATTGCGGCCTCATACGTTGTTGTTGCGCGGGCGAAGACCGCGTTCGATGGATCGTTTAAATCCAGCAGTGTCGGCAGCAATTGATCTGCAAAGTCCTCGGAACTTTCGACCGGCAGCATAGAAGGCAGGTTGTCGATGGCCGTGACGTCGAGAACGGGAGACTCATGCACCCGCAAAGCAGGGGCATCCCAAGTTGTGGTGCGATCATAAACCTTGATGGGAGAGAAATCGCTGTCGGGATCACAGGCAATGTCGCCGATGACAGACAATTGTCGTGACGCAGTTTTGGCGCTGGCAGGTACGAAAACCGAGGTGCCGGGACGCGCAAGGATGCAGTTCAAGAACAGATCATGCGCCAGAATTTCCGGGAAGGGTCCTCCATTTGCGGTTTCGGCCATATCCCATTTGGTCACTGGCACGCCCATCGCGGTACACAGGTCGGTTGCACCCGTTCCGACACGGCCCAAAGCTCCGATCACGATTGCGATGGGACGATGCGCGCCTTGCTGGATCAGCTCCGCCTGAAGATCGTTGAGCAGATGGGTCGAGCTGTCATAGCTGGACACCGGCCCACAGAGGGCTCCTCGTTGCTGCGCTGCCCAGCACTTCAATGCCACAGCCGCTCCGGCATATCCCGCCCAATACCCGAATGCGGCGACACGCCGACCTGAATCGTCAACGAGGTATTCAAGGTCAATCAGGGTGCCTCCGCCCGCAACGAACCGTTTGAGCAGTTTTTGGCCCGAAGGTTGTCCTTTATAGGCGTGTCCAAACAAGATGTGGCGGTGGGGCAGGGGCGTGCCATCGTCTGGCAATTCTTTGAGGCCGAAGATGACCGCATCGCTTGGGGCGTTTGGCCAACTTGCAAAAGGCGCAACATTGGTCCCGACATCAGCGTAAGCCTGCGTTGGAATGCAACGCGTGGGGCTGTCCTCCACCGTTACGCGAAATCCCGCTGCAAGAAGTTTGGCCGCCCCTGCCGGGGTCAGGCCAACACGTGTTTCATTGTCACGCTGTTCTGCGCGCAGCCAAATATGCGTCACGCGAGAACGCCTTTGTCGCGCACAGCGGTCAGCGAGGCACGTGCATTCATCGCTTCAAGGAACGTCACGATCTTGGGATATTCGCCGACGTTCACACCGTCTCCTGCGAGCCAATTACACGTGACAAACAGGAAAGCATCTGCCAGCGACAGCGAGTCCCCGAGCACAAACGGACCGGCAAGGCAGTTTTCTTCGACATAGGCGGCACTGGCGGCCATCGTTTCCGGTACCTTTGCGGCCATATCATCAAAGCTGCTTTGCTGATCCGCCCAACGGTGACCGCGCATCCGGTGCGCGTGGTTCACATGCATGGTCGAGGCGACGTAGTACATGACTGCGCGCATGTGCGCCGCTTGCACGGGATCAGCAGGCACCAATCCGGCATCAGGTGCTTTGGCTGCAATGTATTCCAGAATGGCTCCGGTTTCGGTCAATACCGCACCGTCTGCCTCCAGAACGGGCACACGTCCTTTGGGATTGAAGGCTAGGTAGTCAGCTTTGGTTTGCTCGGACGCTTTAAAGTCAACAAGCACCAGATCATAGGCGAGACCGGCTTCTTCCAAAGCAATGGCAACCGCAACAGAGATGGTTCCGGGAAAGAAATGCAAACGCATGGGCAGGCTCCGTCAGATATGGGTTTGGGCGTGATGCCGGTCAGGGTGTTCCAGATGCGGAACTGCGTTGAACAGCACAGGGGACCAGGTTTCCCCGCCAATTGGATATAGACGATGCACCGAAGAGTTCATGATCGCCAGTGCAATCCGCGCCATTGCGCGCACGTCGAGATCAAGATGCAGGCGCATGGTCATCGCGATCAAGCCGCCGGAGGTCACAACAAGTGCCGCGCCTTCCCCATTGCCGATTTCGATCAGAACGTCCTTGATCCGTTTTTCAAACGCCGAAAATCGTTCGGGCGCGCCTTCGATCCGGTCATTCTGCCAAGCCTCCAGCAGGGTTGGGAAGTGCGACACGAAATCTGGTTGGTCTTCGGGGATGGGCGTGCCGTGTTCCTCGAACATGGCTTGTGCCATTGTGAAGTACTCAAGTTCGTTTAAGCGCTCGTCCTCGATCCGGGTCAGGCCCATATCCATACCTTCCGCCGTTTCCCGATGACGCCGCAAGGTGCCAGAAAACAGCCGGGTGTGATGATTGGAAGTCTCGCGCAGATGGGCACCGAGCCACGCGGCTTGTTGATGGCCCAACGGGCTCAGCCGGTCATAGTCTTCTTCGGATGTGGCTTGAGAGTTTGCCTGTCCGTGCCGGATCAGGGTGATGTGGGACATGCGGTGCGCCTGTGGTTGTTTCAGGGAGTGATAGGCGGGCGGTGCGCGACTGACCAGTGCGGGATTGCTTCCGGCAGGAGTTTATTTGGCCAGTGAATGCGGCGCGTTGTGCTTCCTATCGGAAACCTGTGGCGGCTTTGATGGCGGGAATCCGGGCGCGGATGTCGGGAATGGGACTCCTGTGGTGCGTTTCTGGGCGATATACAAGGGGCGCGAAGAGGGAGTTTCCATACGATGTCGGACAAGGTGCGCTTTACGCTCGACGGGCAAGACGTCGAAGCAGATGCAGGCATGACGATCTGGGAGGTCGCAAATGGACGCGGTCTTGTGATCCCGCATCTGTGTCACAAACCGGCACCGGGATATCGCCCGGATGGCAACTGCCGTGCGTGCATGGTTGAAGTTGAAGGTGAACGCACATTGGTCGCGTCCTGCATCCGTGAACCCTCCGAAGGGATGGTTGTGACGACCAATTCGACGCGCGCGGAGTCTGCGCGCAAGATGGTTGTCGAAATGCTGCTGGCGGATCAGCCAGAGCGGGACGAGAGCCATGACCGCTCCGCCCATCTCTGGGATATGGCAGAGGCAAATGGCGTGTCCGAAAGCCGGTTTCCGAAGCTGGAAGAGGGTCGCATTCCGCTGCTGGATGACAGCCACGTCGCGATGAGCGTTAACTTGGATGCGTGCATCCAATGCGGGCTTTGCGTGCGCGCGTGCCGAGAGGTGCAAGTGAACGACGTGATCGGCATGGCCGGACGGGGTCACGATAGCTATCCCACGTTCGATTTTGCCGACCCGATGGGCGCATCGACCTGCGTGGCCTGTGGCGAATGCGTGCAGGCCTGCCCAACTGGCGCGTTGATGCCTGCCACTGTCACGCCAGGCGACAGTGCTGGGGACAGTAAGGATTTTGACAGCGAAGTGGACAGCGTCTGCCCTTTCTGCGGCGTGGGCTGCCAGATCAGCCTCAAGGTCAAGGATGGTCGCGTGAAGTATGTCGAAGGGATCGATGGCCCGGCGAACGAAGGACGGCTTTGCGTCAAAGGGCGCTTCGGCTTTGACTACATTCACCACGATCACCGCCTGACCAAACCCTTGATCCGGCGTGAGGATGCGCCTGCCAAGGGTTTGAACGTTGATCCGGGCAACTGGTCCACCCATTTCCGCGAAGCCACCTGGGATGAGGCGCTGGATGTCGCGCTGGGTTGACGGCTTGGTTGGCTTGCCAAGGGGCAAG
>CAZDXI010000323.1:0-3911 GCA_964509095.1 uncultured Rhodobacterales bacterium | reverse complement strand
GAATATTTCGACATGCCGATTGGCACTTATAGTCAGGGGATGCGGGCGCGGTTTTGCTTTGCGCTGATGGTGGCGCTGGATTTCGACATGTACCTGATTGACGAAGGCATGCCCGGCACGACAGACGTGGAATTTAACCGCAAGGCCGGTGAAATCCTACAGGAACGGCTGGCGAGCACCACGATTGTGATCGTGTCGCACCAGGCCCAAACTCTTGAAAAATTTGCACGATCTGCCGCCGTTCTGTTGAACGGGCAGCTCTATATGTTCGACACCTTGGAAGAGGCAAGGCACTTATATGACTACGAAACCCAAGGCTAGAAAGTTCCGTATCAAACGCCCTGCCGCGCAAGCCCCCGAGGCCAGCGCGCAAGGCAATGCGGCGGCGGCACCCGTTGATGAATCCGCGCTTGCTGCGGTGCGCCGGGCGCGTCCATCCGCAGCGGCAGAAGCGTCTCGCGGTATGCCCGATTCCGATCCGCCGAATATCGAACCAACCACGCCGGTGCAGCCTCAAGCGCAACAGCGCGCGCCGCAACAACCGTCACAGGCCAGTCAGCAAGCCCAGCAGCCGCAACAACCTCAACAACAGGCCACAAGCGGTGAGGTATCTTCAGCCGGGCAAGTCGCGTCGGACAACGATATCGACACAATCCGCCGCGAAGGCCTGACCGGGCGTCAGTTGCGCATGGCCCGCCGCGTCGCGCAAAAGCACGGGCTAGCCCCGCCGTCGGATTTCGATGCGGTACGTTTGTTGCGCGCCAAGGGGATCGACCCGTTCCAACGCGCCAATATGCTGTCGTTGGTCGTGCCCAATCAGGAAGGCGAACCGGCAGAAGCCCCGCAAAACCGCGTGCAATTGCCGCAAACCGTTCCAACCGGCGATCAGAACCTGCCCTCCACGCATGTCGCCAGCCCGGCGCAGCGCCGTGCGGCAGAAATCTCTGAGATTCAAAAGGATATCGCGAAACGTCGCCGTCGCAAGGTCGCGCTGCTGATCTCCCGTCTGGCCTTCTTCGTGATGCTGCCGACGTTTCTGGCGGGCTGGTACTTCTATGTTATCGCGACGCCGATGTACGCGACCAATTCCGAATTCCTGATCATTCAGAACGAAGGCGGCGGCGGTGGCGGTGGCCTTGGCGGTCTGTTGCCGACGCAGTTTGCGACGTCTCAGGATGCAATCGCGGTTCAGTCCTACCTGACGTCCAAGGACGCGATGCTGCGGCTGGATTCCGATGTCGGGTTCAAGGATCACTTCAGTCAGGGCGACATGGATGCGATCCAGCGACTGCCGGATGACGCGACCAATGAAGATGCCTACCGCACCTATAAGAAGAACGTGAAAATCGGCTTTGATCCCACCGAAGGTGTCATCCGCATGGAAGTTGTCGCGGCTGATCCGGCGATCAGTCAATCGTTCTCTGAACGGCTGATTTCCTACGCGGAAGAGCGTGTGAACCAGCTGTCGGTGCAAAAACGCGAAGATCAGATGCGCGATGCGCTCATCGCGTTGGACAAGGCCGAAACCGATCGACGATTGGCACAAGAAGCCCTTGTAACGCTGCAGATCGAAGGTGAAACGCTCGACCCTGAAGCCGTGATTTCGTCCATGCGCGTGCAAATTTCAGAGATCAACGTGCGCATCACCGAAAAAGAGATCGAACTCGATACCCTGTTGAACAACGCACGCCCCAACCGGGCAAAGGTGGACGGTGCGCAATCTACGCTGGAAGTGCTGCGCAAACGTCGCGATGTGCTGGAACAGCAGATGATCGACATGAGCCGGGGCGAGAACTCGCTGGCGCAATTGGCTCTGAACATCCAGATGGCGCAGGCAGATCTCGCGACACGCGACATGATGCTGCAAAGTGCGTTGCAGCAAACCGAACAGGCCCGCACGGAAGCAGCCCGACAGGTGCGATACTTGACCGTTGCGGTCCGCCCGGTCGCGCCACAAGAGGCCACATATCCGCGCGCCTTTGAAAACACGATCTTGGCATTCCTGATCTTTGCGGGCATCTACCTGATGGTGTCGCTGACAGCGGCAGTGTTGAAGGAACAGGTGTCGTCCTGATGAAAACAGTTCAGATCGCGGGTCTGGAGGTTGGGAATGACCAGCCCCTGACCATCATTGCTGGTCCCTGCCAATTGGAAACGGCGGATCATGCGCAAATGATTGCCGGCACGATGAAAGAAGCCTGCGCGGCCGCTGGTGCGCAGTACATTTTCAAGGCCAGCTATGACAAAGCAAACCGCACATCCCTGTCAGGCAAACGCGGTCTTGGCATTGATGAAGGGCTGAAGGTGCTTGACGATTTGCGCAAGTCCATTGGTGTTCCGGTCCTGACTGATGTGCATACCGAAGCCCAATGCGCCCCCGCAGCAGATGCGGTCGATGTGCTGCAAATTCCCGCCTTCCTGTGCCGCCAAACCGACATGTTGCTAGCTGCGGGCAACACCAAGGCCGCTATCAATGTTAAAAAGGGTCAGTTCCTCGCCCCATGGGAAATGCCAAACATCGTCACCAAGATCGAAAGCACCGGCAACACCCGGATTTTGCTCACCGAACGCGGGTCGAGCTTTGGGTACAACACTCTTGTGGCCGACATGCGGTCCCTGCCGCAAATGGCACAGACCGGGTACCCAGTTGTCATGGACGCGACGCATTCTGTGCAGCAACCCGGTGGTCAGGGCGGATCCTCCGGCGGGCAGCGCGAGTTTGCACCGGTCATGGCCCGCGCAGCCGTTGCGATCGGCACAGCCGCCGTGTTCATGGAAACGCACCAAGACCCGGACAACGCACCATGTGACGGCCCCAACATGATCTATCTTCGCGACATGCCCGAATTGGTCACACTGTTGATGCAATTGGACTCTATCGCGAAATCAAACCCTTTAAGACTTTAAAAAAAAGAGTTTCCTGCGATGACAAAGCCAATGCCCGACGTAACGCCAAATACGTGGGAGTTCCTGCGCGACGCGATGATCAAGCCGACAGGGTTCCGCGAATATGACGCCCGCTGGCAGTACCCCGAAGAGATCAACCTCCCCGGAATGACAGCCCTTGGTCTGGGACTTGGTACACAAATCCACGCGCGCGGCATCGATCCGGTGATCGCTGTCGGCAACGATTACCGAGACTATTCCCTAGCGATCAAAAACGCGCTGATCCTCGGCCTGATGCAGGCTGGAATTCAAGTCAAGGATATTGGCCCGGCCCTGTCGCCGATGGCCTATTTCTCCCAATTCCATCTGGACGTGCCTGCCGTTGCGATGGTCACGGCGTCCCACAACCCAAATGGCTGGACCGGGGTAAAGATGGGCTTTGAACGCCCACTGACCCATGGCCCTGACGAAATGGCCGAACTGCGCGACATCGTTTTGCAAGGCCGCGGCGAAGCCCGCCCCGGCGGGTCCTATGAGTTTGTCAAAGGCGTGCGCGAGGCGTATCTTGATGACCTTGTGGGCGACTTCAAGGTGTCCCGCCCACTGAAAGTCGTTTGCGCCACAGGCAACGGTACAGCGTCGGCTTTCGCGCCGGAGCTGTTCAAACGCATGGGCGTCGAAGTCGTGGAAAGCCACAATACGCTGGATTACACATTCCCCCACTACAACCCAAACCCCGAAGCGATGGAGATGTTGCACGACATGTCCGACTCCGTGAAGGCCTCCGGTGCCGATCTGGCGCTTGGCTTTGATGGGGATGGCGATCGCTGTGGCGTCGTGGATGACGAAGGCGAAGAAATCTTCGCCGACAAGGTCGGGGTCATCATGGCGCGTGACCTCGCCAAGCTGCACCCCGGCGCAACTTTTGTGGCCGATGTGAAATCGACCGGGCTGTTTGCGTCCGACCCAGAACTACAAGCCAAAGGCGTGAAGGCGGATTACTGGAAAACCGGGCACAGCCACAT
>CAZDXI010000322.1:0-3913 GCA_964509095.1 uncultured Rhodobacterales bacterium | reverse complement strand
ATCCGTGATCAGGTCGTAGTCATATCCCGCATGCTCAAGCCACCACAAAAGCGATAAATCCGCAGGCAGAGCCCAAGGGAAGTTCATGCCCGCCATACGGTATCCGGGTCGGATGTTGATGATGGGGCGCTTCCATGTGGAATAGCAGACCCCTGCCCCATCTGTGTGATGGTCGTATGTGGACAGCCCGAATTCCTGAAGCTTGTTGTACTCCAGATCGTCGCCCGAAATTACCGGGGTATGGGCAACAATGGCCTGTGCAATCTGCGCCTCAAAACTAAGATGCTCGTTGGCATAGGCAAGATACGTGAATGTCGACATCTGAACCGCGATCTTGGCACGCGGTGTGTCCGGGCGAATGATCACGGGGATGCGGTCGACACTGTCACCCGCTGTGATCTTCAACGCATAGACTCCCGATCGAAAGTCTTTCGGTGGGGTCCACGTCACAGTCGGAGCCCACTCGCAATCGGTCAGCGCGTCATCGTGATACGCCACACCACCATATTGCGACGGATTAAGTCGAAAGCTGTCATCGCGCCCTGTCCAGTTCCATCCGGTCATCGCGCGAACCGGGCGGTTGACGCCTTCGGCGTGCAGACCTTGCGGGCCGACATCTCGAATGCAGGTATCGATACCCCGATCCGTGTAACCTGCCGTTGTGTCCCAATATGCCAACGGGTTCACCGGATCAGCCCCTTCGGCTAATGCAGCCATCTCGTCCGCAGACAGCACGCGGTCAAAAATGCCGGACCGATCAATCTTGCCGTTGAAGTTGAGCGAAACAAACCGCCCACGTTCGGGATTTTCCTCATGCGCCCCTGCAATCAAAAACGGGGCATCTGCCCGCCCGGGACGACACCGCAACTTCTCGACGACGTGTGCGTTGTGATCATAGGGCGTGACAGGTCCAATGTGGCTGTTCCACGCGTTCTGCACGCTGATTTGGCGTAAGCGGGCCTCGCCTGATGCGGGATCAAAACTCGCACAGGCCAACACCCACACCTTTGGCACCAATGGCGCGTCGGCCGTGACCTGATCGACATTATTCCCATCGCCAAGCCAAAACTCCAGCTTTCCGTCCGGCGTTATGCCTAGTCCATACCCGGTTGACGCATTCACTGACCATCGACTGAGTATCGCTTGCCGCTCGCCCATGGGCATGGACGGCCAGATGAACGCATACACCGTGAAAGGCCCGTCAGGTGCCAATCGGCCATCCGCATCGTTCACGCGGGCGAAGGATCCGTTTTGTGTGTACTGACGTTTGACATCTAACGACGACGGAATATCGCTCGCGACAACCTCTTCGATAAAGCCGGGTCCATCTGGATTGAAGTCGCCATGAACCAAACGGACCAGCTCTGCGCGGACCTGTTTGGTCCCTTCTGCCGAAATCATGAAATCGATTGGTTTGCCCGCTTGGGCAGACAACGGATCGCAATAGCCGAAAAGTCGTTTGTCGGTCATCTCAGCTTTCCATCAGATCGTTCACGCGCAGCAAGAACACCGCGTGGTAAGCTTCTTTAATGTTTGTGTATTCACGGTCGTCGACCACGCGCGGCGGGCGGCCGCGTTCACCAGACACAGCCATGATGCGAAAGCGTTCTTCGGCTGGTTTCATACGATGGATCACGTATTTGTCGGCCATCTCTCCACGGCGGAAGTAGTTCAGCACACGCGCCAAAGCGTCCGAGTGATGCCCCAGCGGATCACGTTTGTGTTCGTCGATCAAATCTGGCGTTATCATGCCTTTCAGACGATCCCGCAACCGCTTGTTGAAGCGTCGATAGTAGAGCTCTTGTTTGTCGCGAACTTCGGTGGCTTCTTCGGGCATGGCTTCGCCTCCCTTTTCGGTACGGCGGGCGCGGGCCTCGCCGGATTTACGGTTTCTGAAATCGCGGAACTGTGCACGGGCACCGGTCAAGCCTTCACGCGCAAAGATGGTGATCCCAATCATGCACAGCGCAACCAGTATGATCCGGGGTGGCCCAAGTTCGATAAGACCCTTGTCAATGAAGGTCACAATCGCAGCCCCCAGAACCGCGCCTTCTGCGCGGCCAAGACCACCAATGACCATCATCGCGAACAGCAACAGCATCGTGTCCAATGAGAATATCTGCGGAGAGATGGAGCCGAAATACATTGCATAAAACGCGCCCACGACACCCAACGCCGCCGAACTTATCAGGAAGACCATCAGGCGTGCCCTTCTGAAATCAATCCCCACGGCCTCGGCAAAGGCTTCGTCTTCACGGCTGGCGCGCGCAACGCGCAAGAGCATGCCAAGACGTTCGGAATTCACAAGCCGCCACACAAGCAACGCACCAAGCAACATCAAGAACGCGCCTGCGAACCCCAACAACAGCCCGGGGCGTTGCAAGAACCAGTCTTCGGGGATGAACCCGTCAACATTCGTAATCGCCCCGCCAGAGGCGGTCAGTGCGCGCAGTTGAAGTATAAAAACACGGCAAATTTCGGCGACACCCATGGTCAAAAGCGCGTAATATAACCCATCCAACCGGGTCGACGGGGCCGCCAAAACCGCGCCGAACACAAGCCCCGCCAGTGGCCCGATCACGAACATCAAGGGCCAAGGCATGCCAAGATACACATTGAACGCTGCCGCTACATAACCGGACACCCCGACCACAGCGAGCGTGGCAAGTGAAAAGATGCCCGCAGTCCCCACGATCAGCGTCCAAAGCACGTTGATGGACGCATAAATGCAGAAGATCGTCACAACGCCGATCATCGTGTTGGACAGAAACGGCGTCACAGCCACCACAGCACCAAGGCCAAGCGTCCACCACAGTGGCATCTTGTCCGCCAAACTGCGTTCGCGACGCAGCGACTTATCATTGTGGCTGTCCCGCCATTTGAACCAATGACGCTTGGTTCCGGGCAACCGGGCACGACGCCGTTCGGTCATGCCATCGGGTGTGGCTTTCAACTCCCACGGCCTGCGCCCGACTTTATGAAACGTCTTGTTGGTCATTCGCGGGTATCATCCAATAAACCGCCGATGCCTCTGGGCCGTATTACAAGGACCGCGATGATGAACAGGAATGTCCCGAACAGCACATAGCGTTGTCCAAGGAACGGGATGGCGCCAATGATCGCTTCCAGAAATCCGACAAGAATGGCGGCAATCAGCGCACCTGACACAGATCCCAGCCCCCCCAGCAAGGCGATGGTCAGCCCTTTGACCAAAGGAATGGTACCCGAGGTCGGACTGACAAAAATTGTTTGACTAAGAAGTGCTGCAGCCATCCCCGCAAGCGCTCCCGTCAGCATCAGAACAGGCAACGCAGTTGCCTGACGCGAGATACCGGAATAGGCGGCGCCTTCGGCGTTTTGCATCATGGCGCGGACTTCCAGACCTTTGCGAGAGTATCGCAGCCACGCCAACGTGAGCGCCATAATAAGCGTCGCGCCAATGATCGTGCCGGCCTGATCAAACCGAATGCGCGTGCCCCAGATTTCCCAGCGCCCAAATCCAAAAATCTTGGGAAGGCCCTGATTGCGAGGACCGAAGTACCACAACAACCCCTGAACGGTTGCGATATTCAGACCGAGTGTAATGATCAAAGCCCGCACGGGGAAATTCGGTTTGTCATGAATTGGCAGGAAGGCCAGCAGGTATATCACTAGGCCACACAGCGCACCGGCAATCAACGCAGACCCGACCAGAGTGCCCGCCATCGCCAATGTGGCAATCGTGGATTTACCGAAAGCCGCGGCGATAATGGGCTTCATGGCCCCTGTCGCAACCCAAGCGGCATAGCCGGAAACCGCAAACGTCGCCCCATGCGCCATGTTGATCACACCGACCGAGGACCAAAGGATCGAAATGCCAACAGCCATCAATGCATAGATTGCAGCGAGGTTCAGCGCATAGACGATCAGTCCA
>CAZDXI010000321.1:0-3945 GCA_964509095.1 uncultured Rhodobacterales bacterium | reverse complement strand
ATAGCCCAGACCAGTCAGACCAAGGTCGATCGGGTATTGGCCAGGCATGCTTTCCAGCGCGCCGAAGATGTTGCCAACGCCGACTTCCAGGCCACCGGAGCGTGCGAAGAAGCGTGCGCCGTTGATGCCGGAGTCTGTGTCACCTGCGTCTTGGTTGATACGAACGCGGGCACCGAAAGTCACGCCATTGTCGGACTCTGCAGTTGCGTCGATTTGCAAACGCCAGCGGTGCGTGATGTCTGTGGAGGAAGAACCCCCTTCTGGATCAACGTACAGCAGGCCGAAGCGGGCGTAGCCGCCAAATTTAATGTCTGCGTTACCTGCAGACACGCTCTGAGCGCTGGCGAACTGCGGTGCGGCAAGTGCACCGGCAACCAGAGCCGTCGAAGCGAAAAGAACTTTTTTCATGAGTCTTCCCTCGGTTTTCCATTCAATCGCCCAAACCGGGGAATCCGGTGAGGGTGTGTGAGTGTGTTTCACCCTATTGCGGCCGTCTTTGCAAGGACTGCTCAAAAACGATTCACATCTGCGTGCAGGATGGTGCAGCAATGCCACACTCATTTTGGCCACCCTGACAGGAGCCCCCGATCTATGGCCCTTGCCGCGATTCAATGCCTCAGCTAAACCTGCAAGAAACCTTGGCTAAAAAAGGGCGGTCCGGTGTTACAGAGCAGATTTCTGAAGTTTCCCGCTTTGGCACTATGTGCATGTGTCCTTGTTGCGTGCGGCGGGCGTAACTCAGGCGGCGGCAATGGTGACCCAGTGATCCGAGATACCGCACCTGACGCAGCGCTTCCCGCAAACCATCCCGAACGGCTGAGCTCCCAGCAAACAATCTGGAACGTCTTTAATCGCCAACAGACAGAAACCAACGTTCTTGTGAACCGGTATATCTGGGCGGCGTCGCTGGAAGTGCTTGATTTCCTGCCTGTTCAGACGATTGACCCGTTCACTGGCGTGATTGTGACCGGCTTTGGCACACCTCCCGGAGGCGGGCGGTCCTACCGCGCAACTGTGCTGATTGATGATCCCGCTCTGGATGCGCGCTCGCTGAATCTGTCGCTGCAAACCCGTGGTGGCACCGCCTCTCCAGCGACCGTTCGCGCCGTAGAAGACGCTATCCTGACACGCGCCCGCCAGTTGCGGGTCTCTGATTCCCGCTTCTAAGACTGCCAACACTGGAAAGGGCAAAGCATGACGATACAGTCAGTCCTGCGCGCGCTTTTGGTCTTTCCTTTGGTGTTCGGATTTCTCGTCTCATGCGGATTCCAACCGGTGTATGGTCCCGGAGGGACTGGCGGCAAATTGCAAAACCAGATTCGCGTTGCAGAACCTCAGGATAGAAACGGCTATTTGCTGGTGCGTCGAATCGAAGAACGCCTCGGGCGCGCGGATGCCGCGACATATCAGCTGAATCTGACGCTCCAGACTCGCGAAGAAGGTCTTGGAATCGACCCGGACGGCAACATCGACCGCTTCAACCTGATTGGTGTCGCCGGATACGTGCTGATTGATGCGCAAACCAATGCGCAGGTCACCTCGGGCACAGTCAACAGTTTTTCCGGTTACTCCGCCACCGGTTCAACGGTCGAAACACTTGCCTCGGAACGCGACGCGAGAGAACGGCTTATGGTTATCCTCGGTGATCAAATCGTCGCGCGGCTTTTGTCAGCGCCACTGTAATGCGAGGCAATTGCGTTACCCGCGCGGTTCCGCCATTTTCCACGCCATGAAACTATCGCCCCGCGACGCTGCATCTTATTTTGCGAAACCCAACCCCGAAGCGACCGGGCTGCTGATCTATGGCCCTGACGCCATGCGCATTGCCCTGCGCCGTCAGGAAGTCATCAAAGCCCTGATCGGAGAAAAGGGCGATGAGGAAATGCGTCTAACCCGGATTCCCGCGGCGGATTTGCGCAAAGACCCGGCCCAGGCCATGGACGCCATGAAAGCTGTCAGCTTTTTCCCGGGCGCCCGCGCTGTGCTGGTTGAAGACGCCAACGATACGGCCGCCCCGGCTATCCTGAACGCATTGGAGGATTGGCAAGATGGCGACGCGCAATTGATTGTCACTGCAGGACAACTCAAAGCAACATCCAAGCTACGCAAAGGGTTTGAGGCCCACAAAAACGCCTACGCCACAGGGATTTACGACGACCCGCCCTCGCGCGAGGAGATTGAACGCACATTGCAAGACGCAGGACTGTCCGTGCCGGATCGGGATATTATGACGGCTTTGACCGATCTCGCCCGCGCGCTGGATCCCGGTGACTTTCGACAGACGATGGAGAAACTGGCGCTGTTCAAGTTAGGCGACACATCGCCTGTGTCCGCAGACGACGTTGCGGCTTGTGCACCTGCCAGTACCGAAGCCGATCTGGACGACATCCTGCACGTGGTCGCCGAATCCCGGACGCAGGAAATTGGCCCCCTGCTGCGCCGCTTGCAATCGCAGGGCGCCAACCCGGTGTCTTTGACCATCGCAGCGATGCGCCATTTCCGGACACTTTATTCTGCGGCATCTGACCCCGGTGGCGCCGCAGCGGGTATCGGACGCGTGCGTCCGCCCGTGTTTGGCCCGCGCCGGGACCGCATGCTGCGGCAGGCGCAAGGCTGGGGGATGCACAAACTGGAAACAGCGCTTGGCTTGCTGACGGATACTGATTTGTCCCTGCGTTCCGCCGCACAGACTGCGCCGCAAATGGCGGTCGTTGAGCGCGCCTTTATCCGGCTGTCGATGCTCGGAGCGCAGCGCTAACCGACATCTGCAAACATTGCCAAGACTTCTGCCTCAGTCATCTGCTTGGTCTCTCCCGCAAACGCGTACCCATCTGGCTTGCGGTCAATGAAGATTTCTTCGGTCATCGCGATCCCATCGGCGTTATCCAAAGAGCCAAGCCCAACATGACAGACGCCTTGCATCGGCCCAGGAGCCGTCACACGGTAAAACAGCGAACTGCCGCAAGTCTTGCAGAACGCCCGCTCCGCCCACTCCGACGACGCGTAGATCTGCAAACCGTCGTCCTTGGTGATCGACATATCCGCCGCCGGAACTTCGACACCCAGATAAACACCTCCGGAAAACTTGCGACACATCCCGCAATGACACGCGCCTGTGTGGGTCGGGTCGTTCTTGATCTCAAACCGCACGGCTCCGCAGATACATCCACCTGTTCTGGCCATCTTTCTGTCCTCCTGTGACTTTGCTGGATTGATCCTAGCACACCCCGCTGACAATTTCTGTCAGCACCTGTTGTGAAGCCGCACAAAGCCCGGCATCTTGCGAAAAATTAATTGGAGTTTCCCTGCATGTATGACGTCATCGGCACCGTAGCGAGCCGCGCCTTCCGCGTTCTTTGGGCGCTGGAGGAACTTGGTCAGCCCTACAAACTGACCAAAGCCACACCGCGCTCACCCGAGATTACGGCGCACAATCCCTTGGGCAAAATTCCGGCTCTGCTGGATGGCGACGCTACTCTGACAGACAGTATTGCGATTATGACCTACCTCGCGGACAAACATGACGGCCTGACAGCACCCGCCGGAACGCCCGCGCGCGCGCACCAAGACGCGATGACCTTCTGGTTGGTGGATGAATTCGACGCCCTCCTGTGGACAGCCGCCAAACACACCTTCGCGCTGCCCGAAAAGTTGCGCCTACCCGAGATCAAAGACACTGTGCGCGCCGAGTTCGCGCGCAATGTGGACAGCTTTGCGACTCGCATTCAAGGTGAGTTTGTCATGGGAGATAAGATCACCGTCCCCGACATCCTCGCCGTGCATTGCCTCAACTGGGCGCATAGCGCGAAGTTCCCGGTCGAAAATGACGACGTGAAAGCCTATGCAAAGCGCCTGCGCGCGCGGGATGCGTTCAAGGCCGTGCGTGCCCTTGCCGACGGCTAGGCTTCGCGCACCCAGTCTACGGCATGTTGCCCAGCCCATGCG
>CAZDXI010000320.1:0-3954 GCA_964509095.1 uncultured Rhodobacterales bacterium | reverse complement strand
CTCCCCAACTCTTTATAAACCACGCTGCGAGGGGGTTAGCTTCGTAGCCACCGTTTCGCAGGATCAGGTAGGTCAAGAAGATGTCGAGTGCGTTCACCAGAATGAAATAAGTCGTCTGATCCTGGAGAGGGAGCTTTCCAGTTAATAGATGCTTAATTTCATGTCTGCGAAATGGCTCGTTGTATTTCGAGGATCTTTTCGCTGTTCCCCCAGGCGTCTGAGTGCCCGGTGAAGCAAATGGATTAGCGGGCTCTGCTTGAGTGCCGTCAACTTGAAAATCAACTGGCTTCGCGGCGCCAGATTCAAATTGCTGCAGAATCTGCTGGTACGCATCAGACAACTCTTGAAACTTCTTTCGTTCGCCGCCAAGGTCAGGGTGATGATCTCGAGCTTTCTTACGAAACGCTGCGTGCAACTCTTCAACCGTTGCCGAGGAGGAAAGCCCAAGAATAGAAAACGGATCGTCGTACATCACTTCTAAGCTTCGAATCCAAAGACACAACATTTCCAGCGTTCGAGTGACATCATACTCTGATTTGGAAAGTCAGTTGGCGATTTGCCGCGGGAATTCATCAGACTGAGCGTTTTGAAGCCGCGTAAGTCGAGTTGACCATTTTGCTGCGAACCTGACTGCTGATTAGCCGTCTTGAACTCTGTAAATGCAAAACGCCCATTAGTTGGTTTGAAAATGTTAATCAAATCCAAGTTCATATTACCTGAGAATCATTGCGAGACATTCGCAAATGGTTCTGCACGCGTGCAGTGTGCGTTTGGTTTTGGTGAACTGCGGTTGTAGCTGGTGTGATTTGGTTTTGATGATCAAGCCCATCGCTGCAACTCAGCGATGGGCTTTTTTTATGGATGGATCGGTAGCTGAGACGGTATAGCGTTCGGTTGAAGGCCGGAAGACGAGGGTTCGAGCACCTCCCGTTCCACTTTTACTTCTTAAGTAGTTGCTCCATTGGTCTAGTGGCAGGACGGCAGATTTTCAGTCCGCAAACGGGAGTTCGATTCTCCCATGGAGTACTGGCAGAAAAGGGAAATGACAAATGAATGAAAAAAGGTTTTCGATAAGACTCTCCAATGGAAATGAACAAACATTTGACACGGCCGCTGAAATGGCAGCGTGGATGGAAGATCAGCGATCACAGAATCTGAATCGCAAAAACTTCCGACGTCCAAGACTAAAGCCGCAAAAAAAAGTCCGGTGCTACTCGGGATCTTCACCCCTGGCGCGGTACGCAAATCGGAATAGCGACGAGACTTAAAATCTCGTGACTGAGGGTTCGAATCCCTCTCGCGCTTTTAAAGATGAAAGTTGGTGCTGGAGCCAGATGGCGAGGCGGCTGCCTGCAAAGCAGTTGAAATGGGTTCGATTCCCATCGGCACCTTTTAGAAGGCAAGCATTTATTCTCTGTTACCAGCGGCGCGGTCAGCCCAAAAGTTGGTTCTCCGTGTTCCGTGATGGATTTTAAAAGAGAGTAAGTGACCATTGGTTAGCTCAGTAGGCTAGAGCATCAGACGGATAATCTGATTGTCACAGGTTCGATTCCTGTACCAAATCGCGCTGTAAACGCGACTAAATGTGGCTCGATGGCGGTGAAGTAACAACGACAGTTGAAGTGTAGAACGTGAACTGAAGACGCAGCTCGTTGTGTCTCAGGTTCGTCAATCACTTTGACAACTTGAACAATCGCCATGTAGTCCGTGGATACCGCGGAAATGATGAATGGCAAAGATCACGAAGAAACCTGTGCCGAATCAGTGTGAATCTGAATCTAAACAGGCGGAAGCGTGTCCCAAGCCACTTTGGATTTTCCGCTCAAGCGGACTCCGTGATCGGACAAGTGTTATGCGGGATCTTCACCGCCAAACAGCTTTAATACTCGTAAAAATTCATCTAAAGAGAACTACTGAATGATTCGTCGAACTCATATTCGCAGCTACGAAATCGGTTTGCATTTTCGCAACGGCGAATTCATAAGCGTGTTTCGTCCGGGAACACATTGGTTGTTTGATCCGTTGATGCGTAGCGGTGTAGAGATCGTTTCACAACGTGATCCGATGCTTGTTCATGAAAAACTGGACATGATCATTCGATCAGAAGTGCTGACAGACGACCTGACGATTCTTGATCTAAAGGATCATCAGAGAGCTCTTGTTTGGATCGATGGTCGATTCTCGAGAATCCTTGAACCGGGACTTCACGCCTGGTTTACTCGATTTCGCAAAGTCGACGTTGAAACGATCGATGTAACTGACGCTCGATTTGAGCACCCTCAGATTCGAACGATCTTGAGCGTTTGCGGAGATCTCGGGCCGCTAACAGTTCACCGGATCGATCAAAACCATGAAGGCCTCTTTTTTCAAAGCGGTCAATTTGGCGGAAAGCTGGCTCCCGGAGTGCACGCTTTCTGGGATTGTATTGGGAACACGGAAATGTTCGACATCGATCTTCGGGAAACCGCGATCGACGTAAGCGGTCAGGAAATCATGACATTGGATAAAGTTACTTTGCGTTTGAACGCACTGATGACTTACAAAATCGTGGATTCCATGAAAGCAATTTCGCAATCAGACGACGCTCGACAGTCACTGTACCGCGAAACCCAGTTGGCGATTCGCGCTGTCGTGGGAGCTCGAAAGCTAGATGATTTTTTGACGGAAAAGGAAATCGTGGCCGCAGAAATTCTCACTGCAGTCCGCGATCGAGCTACCGAATTGGGGATTGAGATTAAAAGCGTCGGAATCCGAGACGTGATCCTGCCCGGCGAAATGAAGAGTTTGATGAACAAAGTAACAGAGGCTCAAAAGGCCGCTGAAGCGAATTTGATCGTACGACGAGAAGAGACGGCGGCGATGCGATCGCAAGCAAACACTGCAAAAGTGCTTGGAGACAACCCAACATTGATGCGGCTGCGAGAGCTCGAAGTCCTGGAACGTATCGCGTCCTCAGGCAAGTTGAACGTGGTACTCGGCGAGAAAGGACTTGCTGATCACGTGACAAACCTACTGTAGCGAAGAAAATTCTTCGTACGAGTCACGGCCTCCTCCGATTTGATCTGAGGCGGCCGTTTTTTCGTCATGTGTTGACGTGTTGCCGGCCCTTCACATCCAACGTTGTGAACCAGTTACGCAAAAAATGTTTGTCTCTTTCGAAACATCTTCGAAAAAAAGCGAACCCTTCGATTGACCCTAACGTGCCCCTCTGTTTTAGCTATCTCCCCAAATTCTCCGTTGAAACTGGATTTAAGCGTCAAACAATGCGGATTGTCACAGCTATGGTTTTCGGAATCTCTGTCGCTAGCCATGCGATTGTAAAAACGCCTTAAAGAAATGGGCTCCGATTAAACGAAAGATAGTGCAGGTGAATGAAGTAACTTTCGTGCCGTTTACACCGGCATTCAATTTGTCAACGAAAGTTACCAATGATCCTACTAGGGGGGAATTTCGATAGCGAACGGCAACGTTCGTTGAAGTCGCATTATGTGATCGACCCAGGTCGCATGAAGTGATTCGAGTTTCTCTCCGGACGATATCCTCGTCGCCGTCTGAAAGGACTGGTGGTTTGAGTTTGATCCGTGGCCTCGGAGCGAATTCAATAACGCCAGAAAAATCAGACATAGCTGATGTCGTGACGGGAGTTGACGTACGGAAACGTCCTCGACCTTAAAGCGAATATTTAGTCTGTCCTGACCCAGATGGGAACTTTCCCTTCGGGGCAGACAGTTACGTGAGCGAAAGTTTCCTATGAAGCCAGCAACTTGTGTAGCGAAAGACGATTTAAAAGTGTTTATGGAGAGCCTGCGATGAAGGTGTTCACAACTGGACAGGTCGCCAAGATCTGTAAAGTGGCCCCACGCACGGTCAGCAAGTGGTTCGATTCTGGTCGCCTTAAAGGTTACCGGATCCCCGGATCACAAGACCGTCGTATTCCACGCGAATACCTGATCA
>CAZDXI010000319.1:0-3964 GCA_964509095.1 uncultured Rhodobacterales bacterium | reverse complement strand
CGAACCCGCCCGCCGAAGATGCGATGTGCCTTGGGGTGTAGCGCGATGATGGCACCACCTGTTAGTTTTGGGGTGAGAAGGACGGCATACATGATGGCGAGGAACAGGGCAGAGTTGATCTCTGTCATCACCGGCCAATCGGGGTAGAGCGGGCTGTCTTCCCGGAAATAGCTGATCACGTTGGTTTCCGCGTCTACGCCCAGTAGGGCCCAAGCCAGCAGCAACAAGAACCAAGCGGGTGATAGAAGGTAGGCCATCGCTCCATGGAACAGATGGAACCGGGAGACTGGGTGAAGGCCACGCGTGCCCAAAAGGCGCAGGTGTTGCAGGTTGCCCCGGCACCAGCGGCGGTCCCGAAGCGTGTGATCGATCAGCGTAGCGGGGGTTTCCTCAAAGCTGCCGGACAGGCGCGGCAGGAATCGCACCTGCCAACCCGCGCGGCGCAGAAGGCCGGCCTCGACGAAGTCATGGGACAGGATCAAACGATCCCCTTTGAGACGCGGCAGACCAGCCGATTGCGCAAAGGCCTGCGTGCGGATGATTGCGTTATGGCCCCAGTAGTTGCCTTCGTTGCGCGCCCAAAGGGACAGGCCCTCGGCCAGAAGCCAGCCATAGGCGATATTTGCAAAGGCCTGCGTGCGCGCGAACAGGGTTTCGGCGCCAATCAGGGTGGGGAAGGATTGCACAAGGCCTGCATCCGGGTCTGCGGCAAGTTCATCGGCCAAGGTGATGATCGTCCGGCCCGCCATAAGACTGTCGGCATCGAGCACCAGCATCGCGTCATGAGCCGCGCCCCAGCCGGTAACCCAATCAGCGATGTTGCCAACCTTTTTGTCCGTGTTCATCGCGCGGCGGCGATAATGCACGTTCATGCCATCGGGCGCGTCGCGGGTCAGGGCTGTGAAGGCGCGGTTCTCAAGTGCCGCGATGGCGTCATCGCGCGTGTCGGACAGGATGAACAGGGTGAAGCGATGCGCGCTACCTTGCAATGCGATGTCATCGAGCATCGCAGAGGCGTTGCCAAACACGTCGCTGGGATTTTCGTTATACACTGGCACCAGAAGTGCGACGTCCAATGCACCGCCAGAGCGTTGTGTTTGAGAGGGGCGGGTGAAGCTCGCGACCCCAGCCAGAACGGTCGACACAGACAGGGCGACCCACACAAAGCTGAGACCGATCAAAGCCAACAAACCCCATTCCAGCCAAGTCATCCCACCCATGCTGAGCCATGCGTGCAATCCGGCCATCAGTGCACCGGTGCCGAGCAACGCCGGGGAAAAAATCGCCAACCGCCAAAGGCCAGAATGGCGCGATCCCGGTCGCGCGGGCTTGCCGTTCGGTGCGACGCTCAGGTCCTGCGGGCGCATCTCCAACGGGGCGCGGGGGGGCATGGATGTGCTCATGCGGTCCACCGGTAAAGCCAGACTTCGGACAAGGCGCTGCCATCCTCGGCGCGCAGTTGCACCCGGAACTCGGCCAGCGTTTCTTCACCGGGATCAAAGCGGAAGGCCAGACGCGGCCCCCCGGTTTCCGGGTTGCGTTGCAGCACGCCTTCGGACACCTCGCCCGCGTTTGAGCGGATCAACCGCATCAGCGCGCTCAGGTCTTCTGGCACGCGCGGACTGTCTTCAAAATCAATCACACACAGCAGGCCTTCGTGGAACGCACTGCCGCCAATCGCGGTGTTCAGCACCCGGATCACATCGCCGCGCGGGGCTGGGTCCAGCCCCCAATCCAGCCGGTAAGACATCACGTGCTGTTGCCCCGGTGCAATCGCAGCCGAAGGACGCCAATAGGCCACGATATTGTCGTAGATTTCTTTGTCCGCCGGGATCTCCACCAGCGCAACAGAGCCGCGGCCCCAACCCTCGCCAGGTGTGACCCACAGTCCGGGGCGGTTGTGATAGTTCGCCTCCAGATCGTTGAAATCGGAAAAGGCGCGGTCGCGCTGCATCAGGCCAAAGCCTTTGGGGTCGCGGTCTCCGAACGCGCTGATTTGCAGTGTTTTGGGGTTGGCCAGTGGGCGCCAGATCACCTCACCCGCACCGTTTTGGATCAACAGACCGTCTGTGTCATGCACCGCCGGGCGGAAATCGTTGAAGCGATCCCGGTTGGTCTGGTCATACAGAAACATCGACGTCAGGGGTGCAATCCCCACATGGCGCAGGGTCTCCCGGGCAAACAGGCTTGCGGTCACATCCATCACCAGCGTTTCGCCGTGGCGAATGACAAACGTATATGCGCCCGAACAACTTGGGCTGTCCAATAGTGCGTGCAAGGTCACATCCTGCGCACCCGGTTCTGGCGTTTCGATCCAGAAGGCGATGAATTCCGGGAACTCTTCCCCCGATGGATCGCCGGTTTTCAGCGCCAGCCCCCGTGCGGACAGACCATAAGTCTGCCCGGTACCGATGCCTCGGAAATAGCTGGCGCCCTGAAACACGGCGTATTCGCTGTACTGCCCGCTGTCATTCAGGTCCGCGCGCAGGCGCAGCCCGGAATAACCCAACGTGTCATCAATGGTCACATCGGGGAACTTATCGGTGCGGTCAAACACATCCAGATCAAAGGCAAAGGGACGCGCGGCTCCACCCTCAACGGCGTAAATCTCCACCGGACGTGGGAAGTACAGACCGGGTGGGAACACATCCACGCGCTGCGGGCGGTCGGTGCCTTCCCACAGTGCATTGCGGCTGTCGAACCAGATTTTGCGATACTGATCATAGGTCAGCTCTCGCCAATCTTCGGGGATCATCTGTCTTGGTTCGTAAGGTTTTGCGGCAAGCGCGCGTGCGCGTTCAACGATCTGATCTCGGGTGAATGGGGTCGCTTCCCCAAGCTGCAAACCTGGTTCGGACGTTTGCGCCAACGCAGGCGATGCGGCCAAGGCTGCAAGGGTCGTCAGGAATTCGCGTCGCAGCATCATCGCTTCGCCCGCCATGGCTGACCCTTGAACCAACCAGCCAGATAGGCTGTCAGCACCAGCAGCGCCATTCCGAACAGGTTCACCGCGATGGTCGTCAGCGTATCGCGGCCCAGCATGTCCATCGCAAAGCCGTTGAACTGACCCACGACAATCGACACCACAAACACCGCCAGCGATTGCTGCCCGACCTTCAGGATCAGCGCCATGATCTTTTGCCATACCCGTGCGGCAAGGGAGCTTCCCGTGGCCACCAACCGGTGCCCTTTGTCCCCCGCCAGCACCCATGCCAGATAAGCAAGCGACAGGAACTGCACATAGCGCAAGATGCCGAAATCACTCTTGGAAATCCATTGGGCGTTCTCAATGCGCCATGTTCGGGCCCAGTCCAGCCCAAGTTCTCTCACGCCGATATTGGATAGCGGAATGTTGGCCAGCAAAATCACCAGCGCCACACCCACCAGCAGCGGTGTCACGGGCGGCTTTGGCAACCAGCCGCGCATGAAGGCGAACCCGGTAAAGAAGATCAATTGCCAGCCAAACGGGTTCAGGAACCAGCGCCGCTGCCAGTCATCATCGCCCACCCATGGCTCGGCTGTGAAGTTGAGGTAGGGCAGGCCAAGGCTTTCCATGAACCTGCGCTGGGCAAAGAACCACAGGATCAGGCTCGCGCCCATCAGCCAGCCCACATGGGCGCGACCCAACAGCACCGCAATCGGCATCATGGCTAGGACGACCATATACATCGGCAGAATATCAAACAGGTTCGGCACCCATTGCAGGGTCATGAAGCTGAAGAAAATGTTGGGGTTTTTCCAGTGCTCGCCTTCGACGAACAACATCCACAGGTTCAAACGACCCCAATAGTTCATCGTGGTCGCTTCAAGGTCCGTCAGAAACACCGTGAGAGCCACGACCGCAAAAAACAGCCCCACATGCGCCCAGTACACCTGCCAGATGCGGTAGCCGACCCGTGCGCTACCCAACGCAAACCCGGCCCGATCAAAGGTGGACCCGAACGCAATCGCGCTTGCCATGCCC
>CAZDXI010000318.1:0-3978 GCA_964509095.1 uncultured Rhodobacterales bacterium | reverse complement strand
GTCATAACCAAGATACCCAAACAGCCCGGCCGCTGCTTGTGGCAGATCATCGGGCAATTCGATCCGGCTTTCCGCGATCAGCGCGCGCAAGGCGTTCAGGGGGTCTCCGTCCACGGGGTCGAAAGCTGCATCGTCAAAGCGTGCATCGCGATTTATCTCGGATGTCGTGCCGTGACAGCGCCAGATCAGGTCTGGCTTCATCCCGATAATGGAATAGCGGCCGCGGACCTCTCCGCCCGTTACCGATTCCAACATGAATGCGTTCTCTGCAGCGCCGGTCAGCTTCAGCATCAGGGACACAGGCGTGTCGAGGTCGGCAGCCAGACGGGTATAGACGATCTGGTTTTGCCCTGCCTCATACCCGGCTGCAAAATCGGTATATTCCGGGATCAAGGCCATGAATCAGGGGAAGTTCATGTTCACCGCATCCACAGCGGCCTGATCAATGCGTACTTCCGTGCGTTGCGTGACGTCAGAGGCAAAGACATCAAACAGGTCCTGCGCCAGTGCCTGATCCAATGTGCTTTGAAGCGTTTCTCGCAGTTGTTGTGCCTCATCGCTGTCCGCCACAGGCGAAACCGACGCCAATTGGGCAATCACGACAAGACCGGAACCCGCGATCACACGGACGTCGTCCGGTTCCATCTGGAAGACTTCCGTCAAAAAGCCCGGCGGTGTGCGCGGAACAAATGCGCCGCGTGTGCGATCGGTTTCTTCGGTCACGTCGAGGCCCAGTTCCGCGAATGGTGTTCCGTCGCGCAATTGGGCGGCAAGCTCTTCGGCCCGTGCGCTCAGCGCGTTTTCGGTGCGTTGAGCCTCAAGGGCTACGCTTACATCATCGCGGGCATCATCAAACGGGTTGGGGCGTTGCGGAAGCTCTTCGTCAAGACGCATCGCAAAGATGCCGCCATCTTCCAGCACCATGATTTCTGCAAAGTCATCCACCGTAAGTGTCGCCGCAGCCGCGCGGAAATCCTCGTAAGCGGCGATGCCATCAGCGGAGTCGATGGACCAGTCAATGTTGCCCAGTTCCATCTCGCTTTCAGCGACCAGTTCTTCCAGTGTGGCACCGCCTGCCAGAAGATCTTCGTAGCTTTCTGCTTGGGAATCGATAATCCGGCGCGCACGATCCAGTGCGGCGGCTTCGCGTAATTCGCTGCGGGCGTCTTCAAAGCTGACCGATTGTGCAGGCAACACGGCGTTCACGCGGAACAAAGCCGGTCCCAATCCCGTTGGCAGTGGGCCGACAACGTCACCGACGCTTGCGCCGAACACAGCTTCGCCGGCGGCGTCAAGTTCAAGACGACCCACGTCCCCCATATCAACATCTTCCAGAGCGAGACCGCGTTCTTCAACCAAGGCTTCGAAGGTTGTCCCATTCACCTCAAGAGAAGCAGCAGCCGTGCTGGCGCTGTCTTCGTCCAGAAACACAAGGCGTTCGACCAAGCGGCGTTCGGGTTGTGAAAACTCGCTCAGGCGGTCCTGATAGGCTTGCCGCAAGGCGTCTTCGTCCAGTTCCACACTGTCCACCAGCATATCCGGAGTAAGCTGTGCAAACGTGATCCGCTTGGTGACGGGCAGGGTGAATTGATCGATGTTTTCATCATAGAAGGCTTGCAATTCCGCGTCCGTCGCAGGCGTCAGGTCTTGTTCCAACTGCGCGGCATCCAGCGCGGCCCACGAGAAACTGCGTTGTTCCCCGGCATAGGCCACAAGAGCGTTCGCAAAACTGTCGGGCATGTTGACGCCGCCAATGACTGCCGATTGCAGCAGAGTGCGAGCGGTCTCTTCGCGTAAGGAAGTCTCAAACTCGCCTTCGCTCAGGCCCTGTTGTTCCAAGGCAAACGCATAAGCTTCGCGGTCAAAACTACCATCCAACGCCTGAAATGCGCCGTAGGACAGCACCTGATCGCGAACGTTTTCATCGCCAATCGACAGCCCCAGCTCGGACGCTTCGTTGTCGAGCGCGCGCACTGTGATCAGACGTTGCAGAACAGCGCGATCCAAACCAACTTCGCGGGCTTGCGTCATAGTGAGAGGCGTGCCTGTGCGTTCCTGTGCGGCGCGCAGTTCTTGTCGCATGTTCAGGAAATAGGACTGTGTGGACACCGGCATTTCGCCCACGGTTCCCACAGAGCGAACGTTACCGCCAAAGTTTGTGGCGCCAAACCCGGCCAGCCCGAGAATCAGAAGGGCGAGCAAGATCCAGACGGCCAGCTTCGACGCGCTCATTTTTTGTGCCATGTAACGACCCGATCAGTGTTGTTGTCCTGCGCAGTTGCGTTTGGATATTTCAGCGCTGGCAATAGGGCAAGCAGGAAGCGTGTCTCAGACGCGGAACTGGGGAAAACTTGAAGTCATCTGGGCTGCCTGTGTCACAGCACGAGAAGCCTGTCATACATCTCTGCGATTCCGGCACTATCGAGATTGGCGAACGCAAACCGCAATTGTGACAATGCCTCCGCTGTGCCGTGCGGATGAAACATGGTGCCGGGCAAACAAAGCAGACCCGCCGTGCGCACAAGTTCTGGTGCGAGGTCGGCCGATCCGGTGTCAAAGGGATGCTGCATATATGCAAAATAAGCCCCGACGCCCATCAAACGCCAACCTTTGGCCTCCAGCGCGGGGAAGCCTGCCTCAATCGCGGCGCGACGCACAAGGATTTCGTCGCGCTCTGCGGCAAGCCACTGACCGAGGTTCCGCATCCCCCAAAGTGCCCCTGTCTGGCCTAACTGGCCGGGGCAGATCGCGACTGTGTCGAGAAACTTTTCGACTTCAGACAACAGGGTGGGGGACGCAATCAACGCGCCCACTCGGTGTCCCGTCAACCGATAAGCCTTGGAAAACGAATAAAGATGGATCAGGCAATCGTCCCAATCAGGGTCGCTGAACAGCGCGTGCGGCGCTCCGGGTTGGCTATGAAAGTCGCGATATGTTTCGTCCACAATCAGGGCGAGCCCGTGTTTGCGGCACAGATCGCGAAAGCGGTTGAGCAATTCGGTCGAATACTCCACCCCGCCGGGATTGTTCGGCGTGACCAAAGCAATTGCTTTGGTGCGCGAAGTGATCAGGCGTTCGGCGTCTTCTGGATCGGGCAGCAGATCTGCCCCAGTGCCCAGCGGAACAGCGCGCACCCCGGCGAGGTCCAACCACATTTTGTGATTGAAGTACCAAGGCGTCGGCAGAATGACTTCGTCGTTTTCTGCGCACAGTGCGGCAATCGCAGCAGCGAACGCCTGATTGCAGCCTGATGTAATGGCGACGTTATCTTGCGACACGTGCCCGTCATAGATGCGTGCGGTCTGCGCAGCGAGTTCGGTGCGCAATTCTGGCAACCCGAGCACCGGACCATACAAATGCACTGCGTCATTGGTCAGCGAGGCATCTGCCATCGCTCGGCGCAGTGCTTCAGGGGGCGGATCAACCGGAGCCGCCTGACTGACGTTGATCAAAGGCCGCTCGGGCGGAAAGTCGACCCCGTCCAGCCAGCGCCGCGCTTCCATCACGGGCGGCGCGAATGTCGTTTGCGTGCGGCTAGCCATCCAAAGTCACCAGCGCATGGCGCTTTTTTCCTGCGGAGAGTTTGATGGGCGAGGCCAACGCGCCCGCATCAATCATCAAACCGGCATCGGTCAGCGGCGCGTCGTCCATCTTGGCGCCGTTTTCGGCGATCAGGCGCTTGGCCTCTTTGCCGGATTTCGCAAGGCCAGAGCGCACAATCAGCTGCACAATCGAAATGGGCACCTCGTCCGACGTGACCGTCAGCCTCGGCAGGTCATCCCCAATCCCGCCCTTTTCGAACACCTCACGCGCTGTGGCTTCGGCAGCGGCGGCAGCCTCGGCTCCATGGCAAAGTGTTGTGACTTCATTGGCGAGGATAATCTTGGCGTCGTTGATCTCCGATCCGGCCAGCGCGCCCAAGCGGTCACACTCGTCAACAGCCAGTTCGGTGTAAAGCTTCAGGAATCGGCCCACATC
>CAZDXI010000317.1:0-4003 GCA_964509095.1 uncultured Rhodobacterales bacterium | reverse complement strand
CCATCAGTACGAGAAATACCAAATAGTCGCTCCAAGAAACTGGACTTGGAAAGGTCAGTAGAGAGACACCAGCAACTGCAACCGCAATTATCACCAGCAAACTCAAATACCACTGGAGTCCAATAGTACCAGCAATTCTCTCGATCAGATCGCGTGCCTCCTGCCGCGAAATAGGTGTTTCTTCAGCCTCGTGTTCCACCCTAGGCCCTTTCAAGTCCACGCCTGTTTTTGCCCCGACCCAACCGAGTATCTACAGCGTGCTCAAAGTTACAAATACTCTGTAAAGCGGCCACAGGCATCAAGAATCTCAACGTCAGCTTTTGTCCCATATGAAAGACATTGAGACTGACGGGCAGTAAGCAAGGTTTGGGTCAGGCTTGTTTGAAGTCTGGGTCAACGATGCAATGACACCCGTCAGCGATGGCACTCAGAAAACCCGCTGCGGTGCATCAAGGATTCGGGGGCGTAGCACAGCCCGGCGGCAGCATCTGGGCACGGCACTGCCGCGAAGTGAGGCCGATGCAAATGGCATTTTCTCAAAACCGCGCCAACGCAAAGGGCGATGCGTCCAGATTGCTCCGCGCGTCGGTCAGCATATCCGCCAAAATCTCCCCCGATTTCGGCGCCATCATCAGCCCGTAATGAGAATGCCCGAAATTCGCGAATAACCCCGGTGCGCCTTCAACGGGACCCAGCGCGGGCAAGCTATCTGGAAATGACGGCCGCCGCCCCATCCAGAACCGCGATTGCTTTGTGTTCAGCCCCGGAAACGCTGCTCGTGCCAAGCGGGTCAAGTGCGCCTCCTTCTTCGCATCGGCGGGGGCGTCCACTGGCGCAAACTCGGCCTGACCGGCAAAGCGCAGCCCGCCTTCCATGGAACTGGCCACGCATTTCGCGTCCACATCCATCACAGAGTTGGTCAGTTCAATCTGCGGCTCTGGGAATTCCACGTGATACCCACGCTCGGCCATCAACGGCACGCGGTAGCCCAGCGGTTTGAGGATCTCCGGACTCCACGCCCCCATGGCGAGGATGATCCGTTCTGCCTCAAAACTCTCGCCGTCGCATACCACGCGGAACCCGGCGTCCTGCCGTTCCACGTGACGAATGTCAGCCCGTTTAAACACGACGCCCAAGCCGCGCGCCTTCTCGGTCAGAACGCCCCCGATCCGCCCCGGTGATACGGCGCGGGCCTGTCCTTTGATCAACACAGCCGCTTCGAAGTCTGATCCCAGTGTGGGTTCAACCCGGCGCAATTCATCTCTCCCGACGAGTTCCAGTTCGGCGCCTTTCTGTCTGCGGATGTCATAATCTATGGCGTCCAGCGTCGCCCGTGACCCATCCCGGAACGCGTGCACGTACATGGCATCGGCCACCAAATTCTCAAACCCTGTCCCGCTCAGATGTTGGCGGTAAAGATCAATACAGGGGGCGCACAGCGTCTCCATCGCGTCCGCAGTGGCTTCGACCTGAGCGCGGCTGCCCTTGCGCAGAAACGCCAGCCCCCAAGGGATCATGCTCGGCCACGCTTTGGGATGGACCGACAGCGCCTTGTTCGCCCCGAACATCAGCGACGGGATTTGCTTCCATGTTCCCGGCAGGGATTGCGGGATGATCGACCAAGGTGAGATCACCCCGGCATTGCCAAAACTTGTCTCTTGCCCCGGCGCGCCTCGGTCGATGACCCGGACGGGGACGCCTCTTTGGGCGAGGGACAGTGCCGTGCATATCCCGACAATCCCCGCACCCAAGATCGTGACCGGTTGGGTCATACCTTAACCAGTGACCGCAGCGTTTGACCGTTTCGCAATGATTTGGCTGATCACAGCCGGAGCTGCGATGATGATCGCTGCAAGATCGGCCTGCAAGGACGGCGCAATGAACACGATCCCTGCAATCGCCATCAACCAGCGAAAGACCACGCCCATCGGTGCCAGCCAATACCCAACCACCGCCGTCGACAGCGCGATCACCCCGGCGATGCAGGACGTGGCGGTATAGCTGAATTCCCACAGATCAAACCCGGTGGAGGACACGAACAACAGCACCGGCGCATAGACAAACGCCATAGGTGCCACGACCTTGCCCAAGCCCAGCGTGAACGCGCTGATTCCGGTTCGGAACGGGTTGGAATTGGCAATCGCCGCCGCGGCATAGGCCGACGTACAGACCGGCGGTGTGATCTCTGCCACCACCCCGTAGTACAGCACGAACATATGGCTCGCGATGGGTGGGATGCCCAGTTGCGCCAGCGCGGGCTGCGCCACGGACACCAGCATGATATACAGCGCCGTCGTTGGCACGCCCGCGCCCATCAGGATGCAGGCCAGCGCGATGAACACGAGGCTGATGAACAGGGTCAGGTCCTCGACCGTGAACAGGGTCCAGTCCCCAAAGGTGAACAGCCACGCGATGTCACTGCCCAGATTGCTCGCCGCTTGTGTGACCATGAACCCGATGCGGAAACCCACACCCGTGGTGTTAATCACGCCAATCACGATCCCCACAGCCGCCGAGGCCGCGCCAACAGCCAACGCGTATTTCACGCCGGTTTCAAACGTGTCCGCCATTTCGCTGATCGCCACGCGGCGTTGTGGGTTGAACGTCGCCAGTATCGCGCCCGCGATCAGAATGCCCGACATGGTCAGATCAAACCCTCCGCCTGTGTATTTCCAGACGACAAACGCGATGAACGCCGCCGCATAGACCAGCGTCACAGGCTCTCTTGCCCGGCTCATCCCTGCGATGATCGCCAAGGAGATCCCGCAAAACGCGGACATATAGGGTGTGTAGCCCGAAAACAGCACCACCAGCAGACCCACCAGCGGTACGATATTCGCCCAGCCGTCGCGCCACACAGCGCCCAGCTTGGGCAGCGCTTCTTTCGCCAGACCTTTCAGGCCCAGCTTGCGTGCCATCAGGTGCACCACAGCGAACACGCCGACATAATGCAGCAGCGCCGGGAAGATCGCGGCAATCACGATGGTGGTGTAGGGAAGCTCAAGGAATTCGGCCATGATGAAGGCCGCCGCGCCCATGATGGGGGGCGTGATCTGCCCTCCGGCACTTGCGGCGGCTTCGACCCCTCCGGCGAAGTGACCGGGATAGCCGAGCCGTTTCATGTTCGGAATGGTCAGTGCGCCCGTCGACACAGTGTTCGCCACGGACGACCCGGAGATCGTGCCAAAGAAGGCTGACGACACCACCGACACCTTCGCCGGTCCTCCCGTGTAGCGCCCCGCGAGGATCGTGGCGTTGTCGATGAACAACTGCCCCAGCCCGGTGCGCTGTGCAATCACGCCAAACAGGACGAAGTGGAACACGATGGTGCTGACGACCCACAGCGTGACGCCAAAGATGCCCTCTTGTGGGAAATACATCGACGACACAAAGGTGTTAAACTTCACGCCCGGATGCTGCAGGATGCCCGGATAATACTGCCCAAACAGCGCGTAACTGATGAATACGCAGATGATCAGCGGCAGAATCCAGCCCAGTGTGCGCCTTGCGATATCCAGCACCAGCACGATCAGAATGCAGCCGAACAGCAGGTCCCACCCATTTGGATTGCCCATGCGGAAGGTCATTTCCTCCACGCCCATGAACTCGATCCCGCGCCATGCGAGGCCAAGGTACAGGGCCGACGCGACGCCCAGAACCATCAGGATAATGTCCAGAAACGGCACGCCCCCAAGTCTCAGCGCGCCGGTGTTCAGATCGAACGAGGTCTTGGTTTTGACCAGCGGGTACAGGGAATAGGTCAGGATGAACAAGCCGCTCAGGTGCCAGCCCATGTGCCAGTAATCCGGGGGCAGGGCGAAGCCAGCAGTCAGGTAGTGATAGACCGCAAATGTCAGCGCGACATACCGCAGGAACTTACCGAACCCGGGGGTCACGGAGCGGGTCAGCGCGCCTTCGTCATACTTTTCCTCGATCGCGGCGAGTTCTGCTTCGGTCAGCTCGCGCACTTCTTCTGGTCGCTGGTCACTCATCGCGCATCTCC
>CAZDXI010000316.1:0-4009 GCA_964509095.1 uncultured Rhodobacterales bacterium | reverse complement strand
AAATATGTGGGCCAGTATTTCTCGCCCACAGCTTCAAACATCTCGATGGAGGCGATCCCGTCATAATGGCCGGTTTCATCGCGGTAGTCTTGCAGCTTGAAGTCTACCATGTCGGAAAGACCAGCTTTTTCAATGCGCTCTTGCGCGTATTTAAACTGTTCCTCACTGATGGTCAGCCCCGTGACCCGAAGACCACGTTCCTTGGCCGCGTATTCCGCAAAGCCGCCCCAACCACATCCAATCTCTAGGATATGATCGCCCGGCTGCGCGCCCATCTGATCGACCATAGAGGCATACTTGGCGATCTGCGCTTTCTCGGTGCTTTCCTGTCCAGTTTCGAACAAAGCCGAGGAATACGTCATCGTGTCATCCAACCATAAACCATAGAACTCGTTTCCAAGGTCATAGTGATACGAGATGTTCTTCTTCGCCTGCGCCTTATGATTGCGCTGCAGCCAAAAGCGGAACTGTTCATACGCCCAGACCAGGCGTTTGCCGGGAAACCCGTCATAGATGTCATCGTTGTCTGCATGCACCAGATCCATGAAAGACTGCAGATCGGGTGTGGACCACCATTCATCCAGATACGCATCGCAAAAACCCAGATCGCCTTCGCGGATCAGTCGCGCAAAGATATCAGGATTATGAATGCGAAGTTCCGCCACAGGACCGGGGTTCTTACCGTCCGCGCGGAACACACGCCCATCCGGCAGCACGAAGTCGATCCGGCCGTTGTTCATGTTCTGGCTCATCTTGAAGACATGCGTGAAATATCGCGGCAGGTCGTCTTGCCCGTCCGTACTTGTCAGGACCATCTACTCTTCCCCATCCCGTTTTACCTTTATACGCAGCAGCTTGCGTAATGGTTTTACAAAAACTTAATGCCACGCGGCGCGCGTGTCACGTTTCTTTTGTCAACTCGGCTAGACAGGTTCGAGAGTTCCCGCAAGACGCGTGGATCGCGGGCTCAAAAGCCCCGGTTCTCATAGGCCGCCAAGGCGCGCTTGCGTCCTTCATCTGCAGGTACAATCGGGGCGACATACGGATCAGAGGGCGAAAGTGCCCAGCTTTCGGGCACGGCGTCGAAATAGGCCAACGCATCTTTGTGCGGGTTTTGATACCCCTCAGCGATCCAGCGAGAGGCATAGGCGCGGTCCGGGTCAAACTTATCGAGCTGTGTGACGGGATTAAACACCCGGAAATACGGCGTCGCATCCGGACCGGACCCGGCAGACCACTGCCACCCCATTGCGTTACTCGCCGGGTCCCAATCGATCAGGCAATCGTCGAACCACTTTAGGCCAATCCGCCAGTCACACATCAAGTGCTTGGTCAGATACGACGCAACGATCATGCGACCACGATTGTGCATCCGACCTGTGACATACATCTCGCGCATAGCGGCATCGACAAAGCGAATACCTGTGCGGCCCTGTTTCCATGCCATAACTTCTGGTGTGGTGTCGTCCGAGTTCCAAGGAAACTTGTCCCAGTCCGGCTTCCAGTTCTGATCCAGGATATGCGGCGTGTGGTGCATTAGGTGATAGGCAAATTCGCGCCAGACCAGCTCCTTCAAGAAGGTCTCCGCCCCGGCTTTGCCTTCCTCGCGTGCACGCATTCCGGCATGCCAGCACTGGTGCGGGCTTATCTCCCCCAAGGCGAGGTTTTCGGACAGGTTTGATGTGCCGTCCTGATCGGGCCGGTCCCGAGAGGTATCATATCCGGCCACGATGTCTTGAATAAACACACCAAGCCGATCCTGAGCTGCTTGCTCACCTAAGCGCACGAAAGGACGCACCACGGCTGCACCGCGTCGCATGGCAGTATCCATAGCCCATTGTTCCAGCGCGTCGCTTTCGGGCCACGCGTCCGGCGCAGGGATCGACCCCGGAACAGGTAACGGTGCTTCGACGCCGCGATCTTTCACGGATTTCCAGAACGGCGTGTAGACCTTATAGAACCCGCCAGTTTTTGTCTCGGTGCTCCACGGCTCAAACATGAGATGGCCACCAAAGCTCTTGGCCTCGATGTCTTGATCTTTCAGTGCGGCTTTGATCGCTTTGTCCCGCGCAACCGCAGCCGGGTCATAAAGGCGGGACCAATAGACCGCCCCTGCCCCAGTTTCTGAGATCAGCTGCTGTAACACTTGCAACGCATCGCCCGAACGCAGGACCAATCGGCTTCCTGTGTTCTCCAACGATTGCGCCAAAGTCTCTAACCCCAGCCCAAGCCGCCATTTCGGTGCAGCCCCAAGGGCATCGACGCTCCCATCCCGGATAAACACCGGGATCACGGGTCCTGCTTTGGCCGCCGCTGTCAAAGCGGCGTGGTCGCTCAACCGCAGGTCGCGGCGGAACCAAAGGATGGTTGGTTTGGGCAAAGCTCGTCTCCGTCAGTCGTCTTGAGCAGAACTAGACCGCCGCTGCGCAGGTCAAGCGCATCAGACCACCTTGTCGAGTGCGTTGATCAGTTTGGTGACCTCATCTGCGTGCGTGTAATGCACAAAGCTTAACCGCAGGACACCATGATCCAAGTCAACGCCCATCGCTTCCAACGGACGTCCCGCATAGAAGTCACCGCCTTCCGCCATGATCCCGTGTTCGGCGAGAGCGGCTGCAACCGGCTCCGCCTCGCGGCCCAGATCTAGTGCAATCGTGGGCGCACGCTGCTCGGGATCACTGGGACCAATAAGGCGCAGATCATTGCGTGCGGAGGCCCAATCCAGCAAGGGGCGCGCCAGTTCCACTTCGTGGGCGCGCATCAGATCATGCACGCCTTGCGCACCATCCACGCCGTGATGAGCCGCCAGAGCGTCCACGTAGTCCGCCATGCCAGCGCAGGCGGCGACCTGAGCGTGATCCGGTCCGGCGGGCGTGAACCGCTTGTAAAGACTGTCTGCGTTGAACCAATGCCCCTGATTGGGCAGCATCTCCCCCAAGTTGCGACGGATCACCATCAAGCCTTGATGGGGCCCATACGTCTTGTAGGTGGAAAACAGATAAATGTCGCAGCCCAGCGTGCCCACATCTGCAAACCCATGCGGCGCATAAGACACTCCGTCCACGCAAACAAACGCGCCCGCTGCATGCGCAATAGCGGTGATTTCGATCACTGGGTTGATCTCGCCCACCACGTTGGAGCAGTGCGGAAAGCAGACCAGCCGCACTTTTTCGTCCAGAAGGTTTTCAAGGTCTTCCGGGTTCAGCCGCCCTGTGACCGGGTCCACCTGCCATTCCCGAACTTCGATCCCTTTTGCTTCAAGGCGTCGCCAAGGGCCGGAATTGGCCTCGTGATCCTGATTGGTCACGATGATGGCCTCACCATCTTGCATCCAGTCCCCAAAGGCCTGCGCAAGGACGTATGTGTTCTGCGTGGTCGACGGGCCAAAGCTCAGCTCATCTGCATCCACGCCCAGAATCGCGGCCATTCGAGTGCGTGCTTCGTCCATCTCTTCACCGCCAAGGCGTGAGGCTTCGTAAGCGGAATAAGGTTGCACCTTGCGCTCGCGATAGAACCGCGTCAGCCGGTCGATTACGGGTCCGCAGGCATAGCTGCCACCTGCGTTGCAAAAGAATGCCTGCCCCTCCAACGATGGTTCGCGGAACGCCGGGAACTGACTGCGTACAAATTCGATATCCAGCTTCACCGGAAGGCCTCCCACTCATGCCCAAAGAAAAAGGTCCCGATCCGTCTTTGGACCGGGACCTCTCAAAAGTACTGCCCGCACCCTAAGGTGCAAGCAGTTTATGGTTTATTCAGCCGGTGTTGCGCCTTCTACTTCGGAATGCACGGTGGGCACCCCAGCCGCTTCGCGGCGACCGTCATTATAGATCGCTTTGATCAGCGCCAGACACATCAGCGCCATCACGACCGAGAACGGCAAGGCACCGATCACCATCGCCGTCTGGATCGCACTGGTCCCGCCAGAGATCAGCAATCCACCAACCACAAAGGCAAGAGCCGCGCCCCAGAACAGGATGTGCGGACGCGCTTTCGGGCCTTCATCACC
>CAZDXI010000315.1:0-4009 GCA_964509095.1 uncultured Rhodobacterales bacterium | reverse complement strand
TCTGGGACGGGGTCGCTTCGCCCTCGAACAGAACACTAAACGCAGTTTCCGCTTCCGCACGGGTCAGGGGGCGGTTGGCTGCCGCATCGATCAGGGGTTTCAGCGCGTCACTCATGCCGGGACTTTCATCATGTTCAGGAAATTCTGGAGCATCTTGTGCCCATGCTCGCTTCGGATGGATTCGGGATGAAATTGCACACCCTGGATCGGCAAGGTGCGGTGTTGCAGGCCCATGATCGTGCCATCCTCCAGCTCTGCGGTGATCTCCAGCGTGTCGGGAAGCGTGTCCCTCTCTACCACCAGCGAATGGTACCGTGTGGCCGCGAAGGGAGAAGGGAGGCCTTCAAACACGCCTTTCCCGTTGTGCGACATCTGACCAAGTTTGCCATGCACGATCTCGGAATGGCGCACCACGCGACCTCCAAATGCTTGCCCGATGGTCTGGTGCCCCAGACATACGCCCATAAGTGGTGTTTTCGTTTCAGCAGCGGCTTGCGTCAGGGCCAGACATATCCCGGCTTGATCCGGATCACAGGGGCCGGGCGATAGCAAAATGCCCGCCGGGTTCATTGCCATCGCTGCCTGCACGTCCAGCGCATCGTTCCGGTGAACTGCGACATCCGCCCCAAGTTCCCCCAGGTAATGCACCAGATTGTAGGTGAAACTGTCATAATTATCGATGAGAAGCAGCATCATCGGACCTATTTCTGTTGCAAACTCTGGTCATGCCAGCCCTCGCTGGTCTATATGGTGCACATACATGTTCAGGCTTGGCAGGGACCGTCAAGGGTATCGAATGATGACTGCTGTCTAGAATGCGCAAAGACGCTTGCAAAACAGGCGCTGTATAAACGGGCCACAACCAGAATTGAGCCCTTGGGTGGGAATACAAGGTCGCACAGTGCGATCTAAAAGAGAGAAGACGACATGGCACGTGGTGTTTTGAGCGGGTTCATAACGGGCGGGGTGGTGTCGACCGCCGTCGTAGCGTTGGTTTCGGTCCTGAACGGGCCAGCAAAAGCGCCCGACGTGTCCAGTACCGCGCCTGTGGTGGAAAACGCAGCGACATCAGCCGCGGACCAGACCGCGCCCAACCAAGTTCCCGCATCCGATGAGAGAGCGACCGCGACGCAGGACGCTCCGGTTGTCACCGCACCAGAGCCTGAAACCGCCGTTCAGATCCCAGAAGCCGAAACGCCGCCAGTGCGCGCACCAGAGGCCAGCACGACTGTTGGTGATTTGTCAGACCCGGAAAACGCGGCAGACGAGGGCAGCGTTGAGGTTGGTGCAGTGGAACCTGTGTATCCCAATCCGCAAGCCCGCGCTCCTGAAGCGCCTGGCATTGATACAACGGCAGGAATTTCCGAAGAAACCGTCACGCCGCCAGCGACAACTGAACCTGTTGACGTGACGCCGGAACTTGACAGTGCAAGTGTGCCAACCGCGCCAACGGGTGCGGACGTAACGACACCAGAAGCTCCGGCCATTGTTGCCGAGGCAACGACCGCTCAGGACACCCCCAGTGCGCTGAGCGAACCTGAAAAACCTACGGCGCCGGTCGTATCATCAGAACCTGCGGCGCCAATTGAACCTGAGCCGGAAGCTGAACCACAGCCCGAACAGGCGGTTGTCGCCGAAGACCAAGCGCCCACAAAAGACGATGAAACTGTCGCGGAAGCGGTGGCGCCAGAACCCGAAACACCATCCGAAAAGCCCGAAGCCAGCGAGTCCGATGGTACGGGTGACGCTGACACAGAAGAGACCCCGCAAACCGCACAAGACACGACGGAAGACGCAACCGCAGGGGCTATGGCTGTCGCGACAGACCGCGTGCGCATCGGTAAACCAGCCAAAAGCTTGCTGGATCGCGAGGAGACAGACGAAGAAGAAATCAGCGAAGACGTTACGCAGACCGAAGAAGTCGAACCAGAGGTCGAAACAGCGCCCGCCGAACCTACGACCGAGCCCGCGCTTTCACAATTCGCTGTCGAGTTCGATAATTCCGAGCGCCGCCCGCTGATGTCGATTGTGTTGATGGATGGTGGGGAAGCGCTGTCTGAAGGCCCCATTGGTTTGGAAGCACTGCAAAGTTTCCCCTACAAGCTATCTTTTGCCGTGGATGCCAGCCTGCCTGACGCTGCGGAGCGGGCTGAGGCCTACCGCGCGCGTGGTCTTGAAGTTCTGGCCCTGATCGATTTGCCCGCGAACCTGACTGCGGCTGACACAGAGGTGGCTTTGAGCGCAGCGTTGGCATCCGTGCCCGGCTCGGTTGCAGTGTTGGAAGGTGCCGGAGAAGGCCTTCAGGGCAGCAAGGACATGTCCGATCAGGTCAGCGAAATCCTGAAAGACACAGGCCATGGCATCATTTGGCAACCCAAAGGTCTGGATACAGCACAAAAACTGGCCGCACGCGAAGGTGTGGCTTCTGAGACGTTGTTCCGTGACTTTGACAACAACAATCAGACACCGCGCACGATCCGGCGCTTCTTGGATCAGGCGGCGTTTAAGGCAGGCCAGAACGGCTCGGTTGTGATGGTTGGACGTGTGCGGCCCGACACGATTTCAGCACTCGTCGTTTGGGGTTTGCAGGATCGTGCGACGCGCGTGGCGGTCGCACCCGTTTCCGCCGTGTTGCAGGAGACTTTGGACGCGCAATAAAGCGCGTCTCAGATAATCTCATCCTCATCGAACAAAGGGTCCGATTCAAGCTGCGCGCTTAGGTCCTCGACCACGTCATCAGTGGCGCGCGGGCTCAGCGCGGCGAGGTGCATCAAGGCATCCCCCTCATTGACCAGTGGCAACACGGCGCGCCCGATCAGCAGGCCATCGTCTGGCGCGACAAGTTCTGCCTCAGCATCACCAAATGGGTCCGAGATCGCGGCCAGCACATCGCCTTTGCTGACGACTTCGCCTTCTGCCCGAAAGGTGCGGAGCAATCCGCCGGCTGGCGCGCGCAACCATTTGGAAGATTGACACAAATACGGAGTTTGGCGGGCTTTAGTGATGCCTTTGGCAGGCAGCATATCCGCCCCGCGCAATACACGCAGGATACCGGCAACTCCGGCCCGCACCGACATTTCGTCAAACCGCAACCCTTCGCCCGCCTCATAGAGCAGGACCGGCACGCCGCGCGCCATGGCTTCTCCGCGCAAGGAGCCGTCTCTTAAGGGGGAGGTCAGGATCACCGGTGCTCCGAAGTCGCGCGCCATTCGGGCGACACTCTTATCGCCGGGGCTGATGCGGATTTGTGGCAAGTTGGTGCGATGGATCGCGGCGGAGTGCAGATCGATTCCGAAATTGCAGCGCAACACCACATCGTCAAGGAATTGGTTGGCCAGTCGCGCACCAAGCGACCCGGCGCTGGAACCCGGAAAACAGCGGTTCAGATCGCGCCGATCCGGCAGGTAGCGCGACCGGGTCAGAAAGCCGAAACTGTTTACAATGGGAATAACCAGCAACGTGCCGCGCAGGCTGTCGAGTTGCGGCGCACGTAGCAGACGGCGCAGGATCTCGACGCCAATCACTTCGTCCCCGTGTACTGCGGCGGAAACAAACACAACCGGCCCGTCGCGCTTGCCGTGTATAACTTCGATTTCCATGCCAACAGGTGTGTGATCGGGCAGGGTCGAGACAGGCAGCGTCACGCGTTTGCGGGTTCCCGGAGCGAGTGTCTCACCCCCAAAAGAGAACCCGGGTCGCTTGGCCATCAGCGGTTGCCGGACCCGTCAAACCGGGCCGCATCTGCTGCTGCGCGGCGAATGGCGTTTGATTTATGCACCGTTTCTTCGAACTCTGCATCGGCATCGCTGTCAAAGACGACGCCGCCTCCGGCCTGAATGTACAGTTTGTCGTCTTTCACGACCGCTGTGCGCAGGGCGATGCACATGTCCATGTCGCCGCCTGCACTGAAATAGCCGACTCCGCCGCCATAAATGCCGCGCTTTTCAGGTTCCAGTTCGTCGATGATCTCCATCGCGCGCACTTTTGGCGCACCAGAAACCGTGCCCGC
>CAZDXI010000314.1:0-4013 GCA_964509095.1 uncultured Rhodobacterales bacterium | reverse complement strand
GGACCACCGCACGGCGCGCACAGGCGAGTTGTCCCACGGGCAACGTCGGTTGCTTGAGGTCGCAGTGGCGCTGACGCTGAAACCCAAGGCGTTTTTGATGGATGAACCAATGGCCGGGCTGGGCGCTGATGGGTCGCGCACTATGACCGGTTTTTTGGACGGGTTGCGCCGTGAAGCACCGATCCTGCTGATCGAACATGATATGGATGCGGTGTTCACCCTTGCGGATCGTATCAGTGTGCTGGTTTACGGACAGATCATTGCGACGGGGACAGCAGATGAAATTCGAGCCAACCCGGCGGTGCGCGAAGCCTACTTGGGCGAGGAGGATGCGGCATGACGTTGTTATCCTTGCAAAATATTGAAGCATCTTACGGGCCGGTTCAGGCGCTGTTCGGTGTGGACCTGCAGCTGCGCGAGGGCGAAGTGCTGGCGCTGATGGGGCGCAACGGGATGGGGAAATCCTCTACCATCAAGGTGATCTGCCGGTTGCTAAGCAACTCGGACGGGCGCGCGGAATTTGCGGGGGAAGACCTGCGCGGGATGCCACCCCACAAAGCGGCGCGGCTTGGGATTGGGCTGGTGCCTGAAGGGCGGCGGTGCTTTGCGAACCTCACCGTGGCAGAGAATTTGTTGGCGGCAGCCAGACCCGGGGATTGGGATTTGAACCGGGTGTATCAGTTCTTTGAACGGCTCGGAGAACGCAAGGATCAATCCTCGGCGACCCTGTCAGGGGGCGAACAACAGATGTTGGCAATTGGGCGCGCCTTGATGACGAACCCACGCCTGCTGATCCTTGATGAGGCGACCGAAGGCTTGGCCCCGGTGGTGCGTCAGGAGATCTGGGCCGCTATCGCACGATTGAAGGCAGAGACCGGCATGGCGATCCTTGTGGTCGACAAGTCCTTGAAAGAACTGAAACTCGTCGCGGATCACGCTGTGATCCTGGAGCGTGGCCGGTCCGTCTGGGCGGGGGCATTCGACGCGCTGACACCGCAACTGGCGGACCAATATCTGGGAGTGTGAACTATGACACATCGCATCATTCAACCGGAAGGCTGGGCGCCTGCAAAAGGTTATGCCAATGGCGTTCTGACTGCGTCAGGGACTTTGTATGTGGGCGGGCAAATCGGCTGGAATGCGGATCAAGTCTTTGAACACACAGATTTCATCGGCCAGATGCGTCAGACTTTGATGAATATCCGCGCAGTCGTGGAAGCTGCGGGGGGAACGCCGGAGCATATCACCCGGCTGACATGGTACGTGACCGACAAGGCGGTTTACTTGGCGCATCAACGCGAAGTCGGGGCAGCGTATCGCGAGATCTTGGGCCGCCACTTCCCAGCCATGACCATGGTCGTGGTCAGCGCCTTGGTCGAGGACGCTGCCTTGGTTGAAATCGAGGCAACGGCGGAGATTTGTTGAGAGTTCAGCACTCTGTAGGCGGCTCGTAACAGCGCGTAGAAGGTTCTTTGTAACTCGGTGCGATTGCCTAGACTACCGGCCTCGCCGCGAGACAGTGGTGCGATCGGCCCTCGTTCGAGCCCAAACTGTCGAATTGTGTACAATCTACCGAAGGCAACGATAGAGAGGCGACTCAGCTGCTCAGCTTGAATTCGACCGTTTGCCAACACACTCTATAGTCAAGGGCGCTTGCAGGGCGATCACGTCCAACCTGCTGTGAATCTTCCCCGGCTTTGCTACAAAGTTGCCTGATTTAGTATTTAGGAGTTTTCACATGAGTTATTTAGGCGGCCTTTTCTCAACAGTTTTTGAACGGCGTTTCGCCCGTTCTGTGTCGACTGATGCAGCCGGCCTCGGGTTGGATGAGTTGTGCTTGCAATTGCTTGGCGCTCAGGGAGAGGTCTCGGGGCTGACTCGCGCGGGATTGATCTTGGACAAGTTTGCGTCCGCTGACGCGGAAGAGAAGAGCCGCTTTTTCCAGTTCATGATGAATGACTTGGAGATCGACCCGGTTGAGGTCGTCGAGACCCTGAAAACATACAAGGAAACGCCGTCCAGACGCAGCTATCTTGCGTATTCGCAAGCAAGCGAGCCGAAAAGGCAGGAATTGCTGCGACGCCTGAACCGCGTCCGTGGTGGGACACAGCGGTTGGTTTCCATGCGCAAAGACCTGTTGAAAATGATCCGCGATGATCAAAAGATCGAACCGCTGGATGTGGATTTTCAACACCTCTTTGCGTCTTGGTTCAATCGCGGCTTTTTGAGGTTGAAGCCCATCAACTGGTCAAGCGCTGCAGAAGTTCTTGAAAAGATCATTGCCTATGAGGCCGTCCATGCAATCGACAGCTGGGATGATCTGCGTCTTCGCCTGCAACCGACCGACCGGCGCTGCTTTGGGTTTTTCCATCCCGCCATGCCGGGCGAGCCATTGATTTTCGTCGAAGTTGCCTTGACGAAGGGCGTCCCCAACTCGATCCAAAACTTGCTGGCGACCGGCCGTGACCCGATTGAGGCGGAGGATGCAGACACAGCGGTGTTCTATTCGATCTCAAATTGTCAGCCCGGCCTTGCAGGCATTTCGTTCGGGAACTCGCTTATCAAACAGGTTGCTGCTGATCTGTCTCAGGACTTGCCGGGGTTGGAGACATTCGTGACGCTGTCGCCCATTCCGGGGATGTCCAAGTGGTTGGCGCAGGCTGAGAATAACAAACTTCGAGATGCACCTTTGCAGGCCCAAGCTGCCTATTATTTGCTTGAGGCGAAACGGGACGACAAGCTTCCCGTTGACCCGGTTGCGCGCTTTCATCTTGGAAATGGTGCAGAGATCCATGCGGTTCACGCGGACGCCGATACTTCGGAAAATGGCCTGTCACAGTCTGACGGCGTCATGGTCAACTACCTCTATGAAATGTCTCAGGTCACAACCAATCACGAGCAATTCGTGACAGACAAGACAGTTGCCGCGTCCAAAGACGTGCGCGCGTTGAGTGCGTCAGTCTCGTAACGACTTGGGGAAGGCAGAGCGATCCAAATTAGTGCTGTAGCAGACGCTGATACTGTAAGGTCCTGAGTGGGTCCTCCGATTGCCTTGCAGCCACTGTCCGGTCTCAGGTGCATACCAAACCTTTGGTTTTTTGGGTTCAGACGCAATCATTCGTATGCAGCGAACGTCGCTTGTCGAAGAGCACGAAATGAAAAAGCCGCGCGGGCGGACCCGAACGGCTTTTTCGAATGGTATGACGGAAAGACTTAGCTGGGCGTGCCGGCTGTGTCTTCCTGATCGCCGGAGGCATCGGTTTCTGCGTCGTCTGCAGTCTCGATCCCAGCGGCTTCGGCCAGTTCTTCGTCGTCGGACGCAGCAGCGCCGATGTCGTCGAACAGTTCCTGAATCTCGAATTCTGCGGCGGCTTCTTCCTCGGCGGCGAGTTCCTGAATGGATTTGCCGGAGGCTTGCAGTTCCGCTTCCTCAGGCGAGCGGGCCACGTTCAGCTTCATCTCGACCTGAACTTCGGGGTGCAGCGTTACCATAACGCTGTGCAGGCCCAAAGCCTTGATCGGGTCGATGATGACCACTTGTTTGCGATCAACGGAGAAGCCGTTTTCAGTTGCGGCATCAGCTGCGTCACGTGTGGTCACGGAACCATAAAGGTTGCCGCCATCGGACGCCTGACGAATCACAATGAACTGCTGACCGTCAAGACGGTTGCCTAGATCTTCGGCTTCTTTCTTGGTCTCAAGGTTGCGCGCTTCGAGCTGCGCTTTCTGCGCCTCAAAATTGGCGATGTTTGCCTTGGAGGCTGTCAGCGCCTTGCCCTGCAGCAGCAGATAGTTACGTGCATAGCCCGGCTTGACGTCAACGACGTCGCCCATTTGGCCCAGCTTGGCCACACGTTCCAGAAGGATCACTTGCATTGCTTGGTCTCCTTACTTCACGGCATAGGGAAGCAGGGCGAGGAAACGCGCGCGCTTGATGGCACGGGCAAGCTCACGTGGCTTCTTGGCCGAGACGGCGGTGATCCGGGACGGCACGATCTTGCCACGCTCAGAGA
>CAZDXI010000313.1:0-4020 GCA_964509095.1 uncultured Rhodobacterales bacterium | reverse complement strand
CCCTTCGGCATATCCCAGGTTCGCAACCGCATTCAGTGACACATCCGGGACCGTCTTCCCAAACACCGTGTGGAAAGCGATCATGTCATTCAGCGGAGAGCTTTCCAGACCGCAATTCTGCGCGAACAAGTCTGACGAATAGAGCGCAAATCGTTCCGGATAGAGCGCGTGATAGAGCGCGCGTTCGCCCTCTGCCACCGTGCGGGGCACCGCGTGGTGGATCACTTGCCCGACAGAATAGTCCTCAAAGAACCGGCCCGGATTGGTCTTGGCCATGCTTATTGCTCTCCCAGTTTCATATCGGGGCTGTAGGTGCCCGGCACCTCTTTGGTGACGGCCTGCGCGCAGCGCATTACGTTTGTACTGGCGTCAAATGCATAAGACGGTGAGCCATGCAGCACCCAACCTTTGGCCAGCGCTTCGGACACCTTGTGGCAGAACGCCGAGGTGTCCTCCCCTGTCAGTAGTCGGTACAGCGTCATGACGGGAAGGGCCACACGCCCAGCCAGACGTGGATGCCCGCAACGACCGCGAACATGACCAGCGTTATCACGACGAGCAACACGTCCTTTTTGGCCTCACCCGGTTCCGGGCGCACCCAATCAGGCTCTGCTTTGTTGATCAGGACAACGGATCCAACCGCCCACGCCAACAACCCGCCGAACAGGATCACGGAGGCCAAGTCCCCATTCACCAACAGGTGCGCCGTGGCCCAGATCTTGACGGCGGTGAGTTGCGGGTGACGCATCTTTCCGCGCAAGCGGCCAGTTGTGGCGCTCATGCCGTAGACGAAAAAGGCAATCAACATCAGTAGGTTGTTGATATGCACCATAAAGCTTGGCGGATACCACAGATTGATCGGATCCGCCGCGCGGTATCCCAGAACCATCAGCACAATCGAGGCCACAATCGCCACCGCGACCATACCTTTGCCCGGGTTTCCAAGTGCCGCGCGTTGATCCGGCATCACGCGCTTGAAATAGTGTGCCGCCGTCCAAAGAAGCAATCCAAGTATCAGAAGTATCATTCCGCGACCTCCATGGCTGCGATGGCCTCGGCTTTGGCGAGGACCTGTCGAGCGGTGTCCACGTGCAGGTTCTCTACGATCTTGCCGTCCACCACAGCCACACCCTGCCCTGTCGCAACAACCTCGTCAAAGGCGGCGATCTGGCGGCGGGCCAGATCGATCTCATCCTCAGACGGGGCGAAGGCATCGTTGGTGACGTCTACTTGAGCGGGGTGGATCAGCGTTTTGCCATCAAAACCCATGTCGCGCCCCTGATCGCATTCGGCGCGAAGACCTTCAGCGTCCTTGAACGCGTTGTAAACGCCATCCACGATGATCAATCCATGCGCTTTCGCAGCCAGCAGGCACAACCCAAGCCCCGCCATCATTGGCAGGCGGTCCGCGCGGAAGCGCGTATTCAGTTCCTTGGCCAGATCATTGGTACCCATCACCATGCCCGCCAGTTTTGGGTGCGCAGCAATGCCGTTTGCGTTGAGCATGCCTTGCGGTGTCTCCATCATCGCCCAAAGCGGCAGATCTGCGGTCAGCTTCGCCAACGCGTCAAGGTCTTCGGGGCCGGAGACCTTTGGCAGCAGCACCGCGTCTGGCGCCATCTTTGCGACGGCCTCGGCATCTGCGGCGCCCCAGTCGGTGTCCAGACCGTTGATGCGCACGATCTTTACGCGCGTGCCATACCCGTCCTCTTTCAGGGCCTGCGCGAGTGTTTCGCGTGCGGCGTCCTTTTCATCTGCGGAGACGGCGTCTTCCAGATCAAAGATGATCGCATCGACCGGCAACCCGCGTGCCTTGTCCAATGCCCGCGCGCGTGAGGCGGGGATATACAGTACCGAACGGTAGGGACGAAAATCAGGCATGCCGCGTGTTTCCTGCACAGTCTTGTAACTTTATTGCGCGATTGCGTGGCGTTTTTTGTCGTATAATTCAAGTGCATTTCGCCGCGACGCAGCGAAAACATCTAAAATTTTCAGCACCGCCCGTGCGGTTAACCAAATTTTTCAACTCCCCGGTGCATGGTGGTCTCATCCGCAAAACCAGCGGGAGGGCCGGATCGGCAGGGCCGCCGAACGCTCATGGCACTGGTTTGCACAAGGAACGTAACCGGGGCCGACCCGACATCGCCGGATAACACTCCGGTCGTGGCCAGATGTGCGCGTCGACACCTTCGAGCAAAGGACGGCAAGACTATGACGCACATGTTCAAGACTATCATCACTGGCATAACCGTTTTCGCAGCCACTGCAGGAAGCGTAGAGGCGCAAAACCGCCAGAACTGCGCACCGCGTGATATGGTGGTGCAACGATTGGCGACAGGCTATGGCGAATCCCGCCAATCCATGGGCCTTGGCGCCAACAATCAGGTCATCGAGGTGTTTGCATCTTCTGAAACGGGGACCTGGACGATTACCGTGACCACGCCTGCTGGCATGACCTGCCTTGTTGCTTCGGGGCAAGCGTTCGAAGAATTGGCAGAAGTTTTGCCTGTGGATGACAGCGACGCTTGAAGCGACGCCTTGCGCGGTTTGTGCATTCGGGATTGCGGGGCCCCCCCCACAAACACCCCCAGGTATTTATTTGACAACGAATGGGGAGGCTTATTGGAAAGAAGGGCGATGGTGTCCCCCTAAGCTAAGTGAGACCATCCCAGATCAGCTTCGTTCCCGTGATCATCAGCAGTGTATACGTGACGCGGAAAAACCAGAGTTCGGGTATGACCCGGTGCAACTTAACGCCAAGCCAAGCACCGATTAACGCAAAGGGCGCAAGGAGCAGATTTGCTTGCGCAGTTTCCCAAGTGAACAGACCCAGGAAGGCGTATGGCACAAACTTCGCCACATTAATCGCCCAGAAGACCAGCACGGTGCAGGCCTGATATTGGGTTTTGGTTATCCCCTGACTTAAGAGGTACACGGCAGCAGGCGGGCCTCCTGCATGGCTGACAAAGCTTGTAAATCCGGCCGCGACCCCTGCGAATAAACCAACGCGACTTGGCAGAGCTGTCGCTGGTTTACGCACCAGGCCGCGCGCTTGCGCCAACTGCCAGAGCACAAACGCCACAGAGATCACACCGATCAGCACACGCAGCACATCGTCATTTGTGATGGCATAAAACCATGCGCCTAACGCGACGCCCGGCAGGCCGCCCAAAATCAAAAGCTTCGCTGATGGCAGGTGCCATTGCCCCCAATAGGGACGCAGTGTTGCCAAATCGATCAGCATCAAAAGCGGCAGCATGACCCCGAGGGCCAACCCGGGCTCCACCACCAGAGCGAGAATCGTCGCTGCCGCGAAAGCCGCCCCAGAACCAAATCCTCCCTTGGAAATCCCCGCAAAAACCACGGCTGGACCTGCAATGAGGAAAAACCACAAATCAAGTTGCAACATGGACCGGCCTTGGAAAATCCTGCTTTCGCCATGCTTTAGCGCGCTCATTCCGCTTTGCCCAGCCCGTGACAGTTTGCCCGCGACCCTTGCGCGGGCGCAGCAATAGGACTAGTGACGCGCCCGAGCCAAAATCACATTTCGGAGATTCACCCATGGCCAGACCCAAGATCGCGCTGATCGGCGCAGGTCAAATTGGCGGCACGCTCGCCCATCTCGCAGCTTTAAAGGAACTCGGCGACGTTGTGATGTTCGACATCGCCGAAGGTATCCCGCAAGGCAAGGCGCTCGACATTGCCGAATCCGGCCCGTCGGAAGGCTTTGACGCCGCGCTGAAAGGCACGCAGGACTACGCCGATATCGCGGGAGCCGACGTGTGCATCGTGACAGCTGGTGTGCCGCGCAAGCCGGGCATGAGCCGCGATGACCTGCTGGGCATCAACCTCAAGGTCATGAAATCCGTGGGCGAAGGCATCCGAGACAACGCACCAAACGCGTTCGTAATTTGCATCACCAACCCGCTGCACGCGATGGACTGGGCGTAACGCGAGTTCTCTGCCCTGCCGCACGAGAAGGTGTGCGGGATCGCGGGCGTTATGGACAGCGCGCGTTTC
>CAZDXI010000312.1:204-4024 GCA_964509095.1 uncultured Rhodobacterales bacterium | reverse complement strand
CACCGATGCAATGATTGTCGGTCGTCTGTTCGAAGCTCTGTTCGCCGCTGGCGTTGTGGTGGTGACGACGTCGAACCGGATACCGGATGACCTGTATAAGGACGGGCTGAACCGACAGCTATTCCTTCCGTTTATTGAGCTGATCAAAGACAAGATGGTCGTCTGGGAACTTGCCTCACCCACGGATTACCGGCAGGACCGACTGGCCGGTTCGGATGTGTATTTCACGCCCATTGGGGCGGAGGCGCGCACGGCTTTGGACAAGGTATGGCACGACCTTGTGGGACAGTCTGGTGGGCCTCTGGATTTAACTGTGAAGGGGCGCACCGTGACCTTGCCGCAGTTTCACAATGGTGTGGCGCGGGCCAAGTTCTTTGATTTGTGCGGTGTTGCTCTGGGCCCCGCGGATTATCTGGCGGTTGCTGAGAACGTGCGGGTGCTGCTGCTGGACGATATTCCACAATTGTCGCGCAGCAACTTCAATGAAGCCAAACGCTTTGTGACGCTGATCGACACTTTGTACGAAGGTAAAGTCAGGCTGATCGCAAGCGCAGCCGCGCGGCCAGAGATGCTATATGTCGAAGGGGATGGCGCGTTTGAGTTTGAACGCACCGCGTCGCGCTTGCGTGAAATGCAAAGCGCAGATTGGGCGGTCTGACTTAAGGACGCGGCATCTGGATCGTATCGCCGGGTTTCAAAACCGGGTTGATCGGATCGATCTGAGGGTTCGCCGCAAGGATGATGTCGTATTTCAGCGGATCCCCGTAATACCTCAGTGCAATCCGCGCGAGACTGTCACCGGGCACAATCCTTTGGAAACCGTTGGTTTGAACATCCCCGACAGGACCGGAGACTGGGCCGCCGACGCTCTTTGCCATAGATTTCAGCAGCGAATAGGTGTCCCAATCGCCTTTCGTCGTGCGCAAAGTCGCGGGGATCGTCATCGGTTCGCGGTTGGCGGCGGTGTTCACCAATTCCCGGATGTACATGTCGGACTGACGCTCGAACACAGCCGTTGCGACGAGGTCGGTTAGTTTTGGGTCCACTGTGTCCCGGCCAAGCGACAGGTGAGACAGGGTTTCAGATGTCAGGGTGGGAATGTCGCGCTTGCCAGTGCCTGTGTCGATCAGGCGGATCGGTTGGCGCATCTGTTGCTTGATCGTGGCCGATGTCACGCGGTCCAGCGGTGTGAACGTGTTGGAAAACAATGCGAATTGTGGGCGCACGATGTCATTTGCGTTGACCTTGGACAGATCAATTTGCGCGACACTGGGTTCAAGCGATGTAGACAAAGGTGCGCGGGCGGCTTGGGTGACGGTGTCTTCTGCGGGTTCGATGATGGGGTCTGGTTCCGCAACAATTGGATCGGCTTCCACGATGACCAGATCTTGTGGCTCTGGTTCTGGCGCGGGTTCCGGCTCGGACGTCTGCGCGATCGGCGCCGGTGCACTAGGCGTGGAGGACGACGTCAGCAGTGGTTGCAACACGACAAGCGCAATGGTCAGGCACAAAAATCCTGCCGCAATCAGCATCAGTGTCATGTTGGACTGCGGTTCACTCACAGCTTGAGTCCGCTGTGGTGCCACGCGAGCGTGTGCCTGTTTCGTCATTCTGCTTTCCCCCAAAAGCGAGATCTACGACCCGCCTCGGCTTTGTGAGTGTGCCGATCCTGTGGTTGTAAATTCGTCAACCATATATAGAGACAGCTTTAGAAAATCGTCAACATCGGGTGGCACCCTACGACGTATTTTGTTCGCAGAAATCGCACACACCGCCCATAGTTTCAACCGTGGGTTTTAAGAATGTCCCCGGCAAGGTACAGCGAACCACAGATCAGGATGCGTGCGCCTGAATTTTGGGCAGTTATTGCGTTCACGGCGTCCGCAACGCTCTCCGCTTCTTGTGCGGGGAGACCCACGCCATTGGACGCTTGCGCGGTATCTGCAGCGGGGAGCGTGTTGGTTTCCCCTGGAATCGACACGGCATAGAGCCTTTTGACCAGATTGGTCATCGGGCGCAGGTAGCCCGCCACGTCTTTGGTATTCATCAAGCCGCAGATCATATACGTGTCGCGTTTGGGGAGGCGCCCGAGTGTTTCCGCAAGGGTCAGACCACAAGCCGGGTTGTGTCCCCCGTCCAACCAGAACTCGGCTTCGGGTGCGGCGTCCAGCAAGGGGCCGGTTCGCAGTTTTTGCATACGGGCCGGCCATGTGACGTTTGATACGGCGCCCTCGCAGGCGTCCTCGCCAAAGCCAAGTTGGCGAAGTGCCGTGATGGCTGCTCCGGCATTCTGAAATTGGTGCGCGCCCATAAGCGTCGGTGCGGGCAGGTCAAGCAATCCGGTCTCATCCTGATAGACAAGCCGTCCGCGTTCTTCCCATGCGTTCCAGTGCTGGCCTTGTACAAACACCGGCGCGCCGAGGTGTGCCGCCCGGGCTTCGATCACGGTTTCACCTTCGTCCGTCTGGCGGGACACAACGCACGGCACGCCGCGTTTGAGGATGCCAGCTTTTTCGCCCGCGATGGCGGTCACAGTATCGCCAAGGAATTGCTGATGATCGATGGAGACGGGCGTGATCATCGTCATAGCAGGTTTGTCGACCACGTTTGTGGCATCAAGGCGCCCGCCAAGCCCGACTTCGAGCAGCGTGTAATCCGCTGGCGTGCGCGAAAAGGCAAGAAGGCCTGCGACAGTCGTGATTTCGAAATAGGTGATCGGTTCGCCGCCATTGGCGTCGTAGCATTCATCAAGCACTTCGGTCAGGTGCGCTTCGGTGATGAGGTCCCCGGCAAGTCGGATGCGTTCGTGAAACCGCGCCAGATGCGGTGAGGTGTAGACATGAACGCGTTTGCCAGCAGTTTCCAGACCCGCGCGTACCATAGCGAGGGTTGAGCCTTTGCCATTTGTCCCGGCCACGTGGATTACGGGCGGCAGCGCGTCTTGCGGGTTGCCCAGCCGGTCCAGCAGACGCCAGACCCGGTCCAGCGTCAGGTCAATGATCTTGGGATGCAGCGCCATCATCCGATCAAGGATGACGTCAGAAGACGCGCTCACGCGGCCGGCTCCTCACCGGGCTCTTTCGTGCCCGTCTCGGTCGGATCGGGGGCAGGCAAGTCGCCTTTGATCGGGGGCGGCATAGACAGCAACATGCGCGTGATAGAGATCAGCTCATCCCGCATCTTGGCGCGATGCGTGACTCGATCCAGCATACCGTGATCCAACAGGTATTCTGCGCGCTGAAAACCTTCGGGGAGCTTTTCGCGAATGGTCTGTTCGATGACACGCGGACCGGCAAAGCAGATCAGGGCGTTGGGTTCAGCAATATGCACGTCGCCCAACATGGCGTAAGACGCTGTTACGCCACCGGTCGTCGGATGTGTCAGCACCACGATGTATGGCAGACCCGCTTCCTTGAGCATCTGAACCGCCACGGTGGAGCGGGGCATTTGCATCAGGGACAGGATGCCTTCCTGCATGCGCGCACCACCTGCTGCGGAGAACAGGATGAGAGGGCGTTTGAGCTTCACCGCTTCTTCGGCCGCCGCAATGATCGCGTTACCCACATACATGCCCATGGACCCACCCATGAAGCTGAAATCCTGACAGGCGGCAACGATGGGCGTGCGCCCCATCTCGCCCTTGGCGACCAGCATGGCTTCTTGTTCGCTGGTGTTTTTCTGCGCCGCTTTCATCCGGTCCGGGTATTTCTTCTGATCTTTGAAGGTCAACGGATCAGGCAGCGGCTCAGGCACGTCAACTTCGGTAAAGACGCCCCCATCAAACAGCGCATCAAAGCGCGCGCGCGGCGTGATCCCCATA
>CAZDXI010000312.1:0-194 GCA_964509095.1 uncultured Rhodobacterales bacterium | reverse complement strand
GCTGTCAGCCGATCCCGCGCAGAGATGTGCATGTGGTGGCCGCAGCCCGTGCAGACATTCAAGTTGTCCGACACCTCACGGTGAAACAGCATGGTGCCGCATTCGTCACATTTGGTCCACAAATTGTCCGGTGTTTCGCGGCGCGAAAAGATCGAGTTGATCCGGGGGCGGACGTAGTTGTTGATCCAGTTCAT
>CAZDXI010000311.1:0-4045 GCA_964509095.1 uncultured Rhodobacterales bacterium | reverse complement strand
ATCCCGAACAGGAAACCGGGGATGGCATAAGCCGCAATGATGATCCCGCTTGACCATGTATCAAAGGACGTCCCATCGCGCACTGCCTTGCGAATTCCAAGCGGGATCGACACGATATAGGCAATCAGCGTTGACCACAGCCCCAGTGTAATCGACACGGGCAGCTTTTCCATCACAAGGTCCACGACTTCGCGGCTTTGGAAATAACTGGTGCCGAAATCGAACCGCATATAGTTCCACATCATGTTCAGGAACCGCTGCACCGGCGGTTTATCGAAGCCGAATTCCCTTTCCAGCTGTTCGATGAACTCCTCTGGCAGCCCGCGTGCGCCGACATATTCGCTTTGCACGGTGCCGTCACTGACGCCCGCATCGTTGTTGCCGCCTGCAAACCCACCGAACACATCGCCCTGCCCTTGCGCGCGCGCAATCGCTTGTTCCACCGGGCCGCCGGGGACAAATTGTGCCAGCGCGAAGTTGACCAGCATGATCCCGATCAGAGTCGGAATGATCAACAAAAGGCGTCGTAGGATATAGCTGCCCATGAGGGGTCGTTTACCTTAATGCGCCCGCCGCTTTGAGAGCCTCTGCCTTTTCGGCGTTGTACCACCAAAAATCGAGATGCCCCAGAGCGAACGGCGGGATCGTTTCGGGGTGCTCATACTGATCGTAGTAGGCGACCCAGTGGTTCGGATTGTACCACAGCGGGATCATAAAGAATTCATAACGCAGCGCGCGGTCAAGCGCTCGCAGGGCTGTTTGCTCTTCTTCAAGCGTCGTTGCGGTCAGTGATTTGTCGATCAGAGCATCCACGAGGGGACTGGCCAGACCGGCAGGATTAAACAGCGAAAACTCCGCCGCTTCCGATCCGAACCGTTGGGTCAGCCCTGTTCCTGCCCCAAGAAATGTTGCGTAGCTGTCGAACACCAGATCATAGTCACGATCCCGCTCGCGTTTTGTGTATTGCGCGGTGTCCACGGCTTCGAGCTTCAAGTTCACACCGAGCTTATTCACGTTGGCGACGAAATTCTCCATCACCGCCTTGCCTGTGGCAGACGATGCAGAGCTATACAGGAAGGACAGCATCAAAGGTGAGCCATCCGGGTTTGTTCGCACACCATTATCGCCAACTGTGTACCCGGCTTCATCCAGCAATTTCATCGCGCGACGGCCATTGCGACGATCAAACACCCGTGACCCATTGGAGGCATGCGCAACGCGTGGCTCTTGCGTCAAAAGCTCTGCCGGGACCAGATCACCAAGGGACGTCAAAAGCTCCAACTCGGCCCCTTCCGGGATACCTGTTGCCATCACCGGAGAGTTTTCCGAAAACGAATTGCGTTGAGAGAACAACCCGTATTGCAAGCTTTCATTGGTCCATTCGAAATTATAGGCCAGCGCGATCGCCTCGCGCACGCGCTTGTCTTTGAAAGCTTCGCTGGCAAGGTTGAAAATGATGCCCGTCGGCGTTGGTGGCGCCCCATCGGGCAGTTCTTTCTTCACGATTTGTCCGTTGTTCACCCTTGGAAAGTCATAGGCGACGGCCCATTTGCGGCTGTCACCTTCTTGACGCATGGTATATTCGCCCGCCGTAAACCCCTGAAACGCAGCTTCATCATCGCCGAAGATTTCCAGCCGGATCCGGTCAAAGTTATTGCGACCCTTGTTGATTGGCAGGTCTTTCCCCCAGTAATCATCGCGTCGTTCAAGGATCATGCGGCGGGACAGGTCCAGATCGACGATTTCATAGGGGCCTGATCCAACCGGCGGCTCTGTCCAGGTTTCCGACAGTTGAATGCCGGTCTTTTCATGCCAGGCTTTCGACCAGATCGGCACGCCGCCGACGATTTCCACCAGCGACCGGCGCGGGATGTCGTCTGCGAAATAAAACTTGATGGTATGGTCATCAATGACTTCGAACTTGGGCACGCGCTGTCGCACGGCCTCGGCGTAGCTGCGCAAGCCTTGATCCAGAATCATGTTGAAGCTGAATTCGACATCATGGGCCGTGACAGGCGTTCCGTCCGAAAACCGCGCATCGGGACGCATATAAAACGTCACCCACTCCTTGCTTTCGGGATATTCCAGCCGTTCGCAGATCAGGCAATAAAGCTCTCCATACGCATCAGCGGGCAACAGCACCTGACTTGGCGCCTCGCCCAGCAGGCTTTCATAATGATAAATCGAATAAAGATGCGCGCGTCCCTTTCCGTTGTAGGGGTTCAGAGAATCCAGCGTGCCCACAAAATGTGTCGCAATCTCTCCGCCCTTGGGCGCGTCAGGGTTTACGTAGTTAAAATGCTCATAATCCGGGCCGTATGTCAGGTCTCCGAAAAAGGAGTACCCGTGGCTCACGATTACATTCTCGGCGCGCGCCTGTACCACCGCCAGCGCCAGCGCCATCAGAATCAACAAACCCAATCGCAGGCGCCCCATCTTTTGCTGTACAATAGCTTTTGCGCGCGCGGTCTGCGATCTGCGGTTCATGTGCCTGTCCTTCTGGTCGGTCCGTAGTACGGTTGATTTAGGCTAATTTGCCCATACGCCAACATTCAAGTTGAGAATGCGTGAACAGATGTGAACACCAAGAAAAAGGCCGCGAAACTGTGGTTCACGGCCTTCCTAATGCGATTGACTGGCAAGTTAGTTGTCCAGGCTATCCAGATACGCGATCACATTCGCCCGGTCTTCGATCTTCTTCAGACCTGCAAAACCCATCGTGGTGCCTTTCGCCCATTGGTTCGGTTTCTTCAGGAAACCATCCAACGCTTCAGCGGTCCATTCACCGCCCATCTCGGCCAAAACGCCTGAGTAATTGAAGCCGTCCGCCGCAGCAATTTCACGTCCGACCACGCCGTAAAGATACGGCCCTGTGCCGTTCGCTCCAGCTTCCAGCTTATGACACGCAGAGCATTTCTTGAATACTTTCGCGCCCTTTTCAATGTCCGCTGATGCCAGCAGTTCACCGATGCTTGGCCCCGCGTCCGCAGGTTCGTCGCCGCCATCGTCGGACGCGCCCGTATCAATCACATAGGATTGTTCGCCCTTGCCATGACCGCCCACATGATACAGCTCTTCTGCGGCCCATTTGCCCAGAAGCAGAATCAGGAAAGCGCCGCACACCGCGCCCGCTGCTTTGGTAAAAGTCATCGTGTCCATGGTCAGCCCATATATCCGTGTTGTTTGCGTGTTTGTCGCGCGTATCTATTGCTTCCCTTGGTGACTGGCAAGGTGTACTTACCGCGACCAATCGCCCTGCTCTCGGGTTGCAGCGCACAAGACCACACAAGGGTAAAAATATGGCTAAGCGGATCGCGTTTCAGGGCGAATTAGGAGCGTACGGACATGAGGCGTGCCAGAATATCGCACCCGAAATGACTCCAATTCCTTGTGCGACCTTTGAAGACACAATTGCAGCGGCCAAAACTGGCGCCGCTGACTTTGCCATGGTGCCGGTTGAAAACACCACTTACGGTCGGGTCGCAGACATTCACCGCCTCTTGCCGGAAAGCGGTCTGCATATTGTTGGTGAAGCTTTCGTGCGCGTGCGCATTTCCCTAATGGCTATGGCGGGTCAATCCCTGTCCGATATCAAAAAAGTCCGTGCGCATCTGGTTCTCATTCCTCAAGCCCGCGCATTCTTGGACAAGTATGACATCGCAGCCGAGGCCGCAGCCGATAGTGCTGGGGCGGCTGCAGAAATCTCAGCAGGCCAGCAAATGGGAATCGGTGCTCTGGCCAGCGCCATTGCTGCGGATATCCATGGCCTTGAAATCCTTGCTCAGGATGTCGAAGACCATGGACATAATACAACGCGTTTCTTGATGATGGCGCGTGAAGCTGACTTGTCCCGCCGCGCAGACAAGATGCTGACCACGTTTGTGTTCGAAGTCCGCAACATTCCAGCAGCGCTTTACAAGGCCATGGGCGGCTTTGCCACAAACGGCGTGAACATGACCAAGCTCGAAAGCTACATGATTGGTGGCGCATTCACCGCGACCCAATTCTATGCGGATATCGAAGGTCACCCAGATGACCCTGCTGT
>CAZDXI010000310.1:0-4045 GCA_964509095.1 uncultured Rhodobacterales bacterium | reverse complement strand
TAGGTGCGCGCACCTGTTCCAGCCGCTGCTGCACCGATCAGGACGAGGAAACCGGTCAGCAAGGTGACCCCGGCGCCATAGGACGTCGCTGCCGCCAACCCAGCGAGGACTTCGCTCACCCGGTCGATTGCGTCTTTGACGCGTACGGCAGTGATGTTCGGGTATTTATTGGCAAGGTCGCGCAGGATCTGAGCCTCGGCCTCGGGTTCGGCATAGACTGTGGACAGATAGGTATGCGGCGCTCCGGCCACGGCAGCGGGGTTCAATGTCAGAACGAAACCAATCCCCCCGGTAGAGAAATCTACTTCGCGGAACGACGCGATCTTACCGACGATGTCGCGTCCCAGAATGTTGATGGAGAGTTCGTCTCCCAGTTCGAGACCAATCTCTTCGGCTTCCTCGCGCGCGAAAGAAATCAAGGGTGGACCAGAGTAGTCTTCGGGCCACCATTCGCCTGCGACGAGCCGGGTCCCTTTGGGCAATGCACCGGCATAAGTCACCCCGCGATCCCCTTCGAGCACCCAATGGCCCGGCGCGACCTCCTGTGCGGGCGTGCCGTTGATCCGGGTGATGACTCCGCGCATCATTGGCGCACTGTCGATCCGACGCACGGCAGGGTCGCTTTCCAATCGCTCCAGATAGCCGGGCATCTGGTCTTTCTGAATATCGACAAAAAAGTAGGACGGCGCGACTTCAGGCAGGTTGCCAGAGATCGCTTGCCTCAGGTTGCCGTCGATCTGACCAACTGCGGCCAACACGGACAGGCCAAGCCCAAGGGAGAGAACCACCGACGCAGCACCTTCCCGAGGACCCGCAATCGCCGACAAGGCCCACCGCCAGATCGGACGACCTTTCATGCGTGGGGCGAGAAAACGGGATAAACGCCGGATCAGATAGGCGGCGACGACCAAAAGCAACAAAGCCCCGGCTATGCCTCCAGCGGTCCAGAGTGTCAGGCTTACGGCTCCTGAAAACCAGCTCGCAGCCCCGACCAGCATCGCCAACGCGATCGCTGACGCTACAAGATAGCGCGGTGCCGGAAGCACGCGTGCGCGGGACAGGGCGTCCCGGAACAAAGTGGCGGCGCGCACGTCTTCGGTGCGAGCGAGCGGCCAGAGCGTGAACAGGAATGCCGTCAAAAGGCCATACAAGGCGGCCTCTAGCAAAGGGCCGGGATAGATCGTAAAGGCCGCAGGGATTGGCAACCGACTTTCGATCAGCGGACCCAGCAGAACAGGCAGCACGCCGCCAAGGATCAGACCCAGAACAATGCCCAACAGGGACAGGACCCCGATCTGAATGAAATAGGTCTGAAAGATCGTCGCTCGATCTGCACCAAGTGTGCGCAGCGTGGCAATCACGGAGGTTTTGGACGCCACATAGGATCGCACTGCGGCGGACACGCCGACGCCCCCTACTGCCAGCCCAGAGAGGCCCACAAGGATCAGGAACGCGCCAAGCCGGTTAACGAATTCGGCCACGCCGGGTGCGCCGTTGCGGGAATCCGACCAACGCAGGCCGGTATCCGTGAATGCGTCCTTGGCGCTCGACGCCAGTTCTTCGAGGTTCGCATCCTCAGGTAAATCCAGCCGGTATTTCGTGTTGAACAAAGACCCGGTTGTAATCAAGCCCGAACCATCAAGGCTATCCGTCAGCACCAGTGTACGTGGTCCAAGGCCAAACCCGTCCGCTGCGCTGTCCGGCTCATTCGTCAGGACTGCGCGCAGGTTGAACGCCTTGCTTCCCAGCTTGAATGTATCCCCAACCTGCAATCCAAGGCGGTCCATCAAGACCCGTTCCATCACAGCGCCATCGTCGGCGAGCGCAGCTTCCAACGGCATGTCCGGCTCCAGCCCGATACGCCCGACCAATGGGTAGACATCGTCCACAGCCTTGACCTGTGTCAGCCCCCGTTCGGTGCCAGTATCCCGATCCACCACAGCCATAGAGCGGAAATCGACGATTTCCGACACGCGCTCGGCGTTTGTGGACATCCACGCGCGCTCGTCTTCGCTGGCATAGCGATAGGTGAATTCCATCTCTGCATCCCCGCCAAGCAGGGCCGCGCCTTCGCGCTGCAAACCGCCCTCAATGGAGGCGCGCACTGTGCCGATGGCCGCAATTGCGGCGACCCCAAGCGCAAGACACGCAAGAAAGATACGAAAACCGCGCAGCCCTCCGCGAAGTTCACGCGCGGCGAGGCGCGCTGACAGGCGTAGGCTCATTCCGCGGCCTCGGCCAGTTGCGCCAATTGCCCATCTCGCAGACGGATAGTGCGGTCACATCGCTGCGCGAGTTCGTTAGAGTGGGTCACGAGCACCAGCGTTGCTCCGTGACGGTCGCGCAGACCGAACAGCAGATCCATGATCGCCGCACCGTTCGCGCCATCAAGGTTACCGGTTGGTTCATCCGCCAACAGTAGCCTCGGACGAGGAGCCGCTGCGCGCGCAAGCGCTACGCGCTGTTGCTCTCCCCCCGACATTTGCGAAGGGTAATGATCCGCGCGCCCCGTCAACCCTACGGCGTCCAGTTCCGCCGAGGCGCGGTCAAACGCATCGGACACGCCCGCGAGTTCCAAAGGTGTGGCAACGTTTTCCAGCGCTGTCATCGTCGGGATAAGGTGGAAACTTTGAAATACGACGCCCATGTTATCCCGGCGGAGCCGGGCCAGATCATCCTCTGACATCGCAGTCAGATCCTGCCCCAAGGCCGTCACACGCCCGCCGGTGGCTTGTTCGAGCCCGCCCATCAACATCAGCAAGGACGACTTGCCCGATCCAGACGGACCGATCAGCGCCAACGTCTCCCCTTTCTGCACGTCGAGCGTAATTCCATGCAGAATATCCACCCGTCCGGCATTGCCATCCAGAGAAAGCTGCGCATCTTTAAGGGAGAGAACCGGGTCAGTCATCACAGGGAAGCCTTTTTATCGTGTTACGTGTCGATATGGAGGCAGGATCATTATGCACAAGTTAATCTGCGCAATTTCCTTCGCTTTTGTTGGAACCGCGTCTGCGGAAACGGTGACAATTGCAGCACTTGGGGACAGTTTGACCCAAGGCTATGGGCTGGTGGACGGACAAGGGTTTGTTCCACAATTGCAGGGCTGGCTCGACGCGCAGGGTGCAGATGCGACCATCATAAATGCGGGCGTGTCCGGGGATACAACCGCCGGAGGACTGGCACGGGTCGCATGGACATTGACGCCGGAAGTTGACGCGATGATCGTCACTTTGGGCGGGAACGATATGCTGCGCGGCATCGCGCCAGAAGTTGCCCGGGCGAACATCGACGGCATTTTGAAAGCTGCGCAAGTCGCAGAGGTCGAGGTCTTGCTGGTCGGGATGGAGGCACCAGGAAACTTCGGACCGGAGTACAAGGCGGCATTTGACGGGTTCTACCCGGAGCTGGCGGAAACCTATGGCACGTTGTTTTTTGAAAAATTCTTCAAAGGGTTGCAGGCTGATGGGCTATCTTCTGCTGCTGCGTATATGCAGGAGGACGGTATTCATCCCAATGCAGAGGGCGTGGCCAAGATCGTGGATAGCATTGGGCCTGTGGTCCTCGACCTGATTGCCCGCGCAAGGGAGTAGGTCCAATGCCCGGGCGCGTGTTCTTGACTTCCCCACTGTCTGCCGTAGCGGAGCATTTGGGTGTAGCTTTGGGGGATATCGAACTCGATCCACCAAGGCGCAACATCGCCCCGGGAGAGCAGATCGCCGCACTGACCAAGGGCGGGTTTCAGCATTTCCGCTGGGGCATCATCCCTGTTGGTCGCGTGAATGCACGCGGTCGTCCGGGGATGGAGACGATTGTGAATGCGCGTTCCGAAACGGTCTTTGACAAAAGTGCTTTCGACGGTGTCGGGCGTGCGGTTGTGCCGGTGAACGGGTGGTACGAATGGACCGGTGAAAAACGCCGCAAAACCGCGTCGGAAATCACGCACACCACGTCAGAGTTTCTGTTTTTCGCGGCAATCACAGACGTCTGGACGGCGCCCGGTGGGTTGGAGGTACCGCAACTGGACACGGTCACTTGCGCTCCG
>CAZDXI010000309.1:0-4067 GCA_964509095.1 uncultured Rhodobacterales bacterium | reverse complement strand
GTATGAATATGCAGGTCAGCTTCCTGTCGCCGCCCTTTGGTCCGGCTGCGTTCTACCTGAAATCCGTGGCCCCGCCGCATATCAAGTTGACCGATATCTTCAAAGGTTTTCTGCCCTTCATCGGCATCCAGCTATGTGCGCTGTCCGTGCTGCTGATCTGGCCCAACATCATTGCGATCCTGCTCTGAACATGCTGAGCGCCACACAGATATCGCAGTTCAACCGGGAAGGGTTTCTGGTCGTTGATGACGTGCTGGACCCCGGCCTGATGAACGCGGTGCGTGCGGAGTATTCGGATCTGCTCGACCACCTTTATGCCGGTTGGCAAGTGGCGGGCAGCGTTGGCGCGCCGGATAGCGACGATTTCTGGGGGAAGCTGCTGACGGCGTATCGCGCGGGCTGTGACTGGTTTCAGCCGATGGATGTCTCGCTTCCAGGGGATGAGATCACACCTGATACTCCCTTCCATTTTGGTCCAGCGGTGTTTGATATGGTGACCTCACCCCGCCTACTGGATCATGTGGAGGCGCTGATTGGGCCGGAAATCACCTCCAACCCCATCCAGCATGTGCGCATAAAACCACCAAGCGACACTTTAGATGATGATGAAATTCGGGCTCACGTGACGGTAACGGACTGGCATCAGGACCGCGCGGTCGCACATGAAGAGGCCGATGCAACTCAGATGGTGACATGCTGGCTGGCTATGACCGATGCGACCGTGGAGAACGGCTGTCTGATGGTCCAGCCGCAAGGCAACGACCAAATGATGCTGCCCCATTGCCCGAAGACACAGACCGGCATTCCGGATGACATTATCGCGGGCTTCCACGCCAAACCCTTGCCTGTGAAAGCGGGCGGCGCTGTATTCTTTCACCCACTGACCCCGCACGCGTCCTTGCCCAACCGATCCGACGGGTTCCGGTGGAGCTTTGATTTGCGCTATCACGTGACCGGCCAACCTTCCGGGCGCAGCCACTTCCCGTCCTTTGTTGCGCGCAGTACACGCGCGCCTCAATCAGTTCTGCGTGATTGGCGGACCTGGCGCGAGATGTGGGAAACCGCGCGGACGAAGCTCGCGACACAGCCGCATGTCCCCATCCATCGCTGGGCCTCTGACAGCCCTCATTGTGCGTGAGCCTATGAAAGACTTCGTTCGCCTTGACCCGTCTGACACAGTTGTCACCGCCACCCGCGCCCTTGAAGTCGGTCATCCGGTTGAAGGCACAGCTACGACCGCGCTGATTCCTTCGGGACACAAGATCGCGACCACGGCGATGCGCGCCGGAGAACCGGTGCGAAAATACGCACAAGTCATCGGGTATGCCGCGACGGACATCGCGCCCGGTGATCATGTTCATACCCACAATCTCGATTTCCGCACCACCGATGCTGATTACGAATTCAGTACCGATCTTCGGCCCGTGACGCCGGCCAATGGTGACACGTTCATGGGCTACAAGCGCGAGAACGGTGACGTGGGTACGCGCAACTACATCGCCATTGTGACGTCTGTGAATTGTTCGGCCACGGCTGCGCGCATGATAGCGGATCACTTCACGCCTGAGCGGTTGGCGGAGTATCCAAACGTGGACGGAGTTGCGGCCTTTGTGCATGGCACAGGCTGTGGCATGGCAGGCGATGGTGATGGATTCGAAGCCTTGCAGCGCGTCATGTGGGGATATGCCAAGCATCCCAACCACGCAGGCGTTTTGATGGTGGGCTTGGGCTGCGAGATGAACCAGATCGACTGGTTGTTAGAGGCATACGGGCTGAAACAAGGTCCGCTTTTCCAGACGATGAACATCCAAAACGTCGCCGGGCTGCGGCGTACGGTCGAAATGGGTATTGCCAAGATCGAGGCCATGCTGCCGCTCGCCAATCAGGCGACGCGCACGCCGCAACCGGCCTCGGCCCTTAAAGTCGCGCTGCAATGTGGTGGTTCGGACGCGTGGTCGGGCATCACTGCGAACCCGGCATTGGGCTATGCCTGCGATTTACTCGTGGCCCAGGGCGGTACCGGGGTCCTGGCAGAAACACCGGAAATCTACGGGGCAGAACACCTGCTTACCCGCCGCGCTGCAGATGCAGCGATAGGTGAAAAGCTGATCGGCCTAATCAAGTGGTGGGAAGATTACACCGCTCGCAACAAAGGCTCGATGGACAACAACCCCTCGCCCGGGAACAAGGCCGGGGGGCTCACGACAATTCTGGAAAAATCGCTTGGCGCAGCAGCCAAAGGCGGGACGTCACCACTCACGGGCGTATATAAATACGCCGAAACCGTACGCGCCGCTGGCTTCACCTTCATGGACTCCCCCGGATACGACCCTGCGTCGGTCACGGGGCAGATCGCGGGGGGATGCAATTTGGTCTGCTTTACCACCGGGCGCGGGTCGGCCTTTGGGTCCAAACCCGCGCCCACCATCAAAATTGCCACGAATTCCGAAATGTACACGCGCATGACGGACGACATGGACGTGAACGCGGGCACGATCCTAACCGAAGGTGTGAGCCTCGATGACATGGGCCGTGAGATTTACGACCTTTTTCTGGCAGTCGCGTCGGGCAAGGCCAGTAAGTCTGAAGCCCAAGGTCTTGGGGACTATGAATTCGTCCCCTGGCAAATCGGAGCTGTGATGTGAGCCGGATCCTCGTTCTGGGTGGAGGCCTGATTGGGCGTCGCCATGTGGAGCGTATTCTGGCGCATCCCAAGGCTGAACTTGTAGGACTTGTAGACCCGAACCCGTCCGCTGCGGCTGACCTGAACGTACCGCGATTTGCGTCAATGCAGGACGTCGATGCGGATGCGGCTTTGATTGCAACACCGTCATCGCTGCATGCAGACCAAGCGATCGAGGCCGCACAGCTTGGAATGGCCATCCTGATCGAAAAGCCTGTCGCAACGACGCTGGAACAATCCGATCAGATGATGGATGCGATCTCGACCCCTGCACTAGTCGGGCACCATCGTCGCCATCATGCGCGGGTTCAGATGTTGAACGACGTCTTGGATGAGGGCGCCATCGGTCAGGTTTTGACGGTCTCCATGATATGGGCCATGCGCAAGCCCGATGACTACTTCGCGGGCAACTGGCGCAGCGCAGGCGGATCACCGGTGATGATCAACCTTGTGCATGATCTCGACCTGCTGCGCTTCTGGTTCGGGGATATCGAACAGATCGCCGCGTTCCCGGGGCCACGCTTGCGAGGGTCCGAGCGGATCGAAACTGGGTCGGTTCTGATGACCATGGCGAACGGTGCAACTGCAACGATAAACTTTGCGGACACGGCCCCCTCCCCTTGGGGGTTTGAGGCCGGAACAGGCGAAAACCCGAACATCGGCACCACGCGCCAGGACATGATGTGGATTACGGGTTCAGAAGGAGCCATCAGCTTTCCATCCCTCACGCTGTGGCATGGGACAGATTGGTCGACCCCCGCACAAAGCGAGGCGCGCTTGCAAGAGCGCGATGAGCAGGCCCCTTTAGATGCGCAGCTGGATCATTTTCTGGATGTGATCGACGGCAAAGCCGCACCAATCTGCACATTGCGGGACGGCCGCGCCGCTCTTGCTGCGGCGTTGGAGATCGAAACCCAACTCACCGCACACACGCAACCGTCGATGCGCGCCGCGCAGTAGCCCAAGGAGATACACATGCCTGAAGTTCTCTCCGCCGCCCAAATCGCCGAATATCAGGAACAAGGCTGTCTGGTGCTGGAAAACCAGATTCCCGCCGACTGGATCGCGAAAATCCGTGCTGAGATTACGCGCTTCGAGGACGAGGCCCGCACGATGACCGACTCCAATGATCGTCTTGATCTGGAAGACAGTCACACGACCGACGCCCCCCGCCTCCGGCGGATCAAACTGCCCCACCTTATTAGCGACGTGATGCGCGAGTTGATGTATTCCGACCACATCCTTGGTCCCGCGCGGGATCTGATCGGGCCGGACATCCGTCTGCATACCACAAAGCTGAACATGAAATCCGCAGGTTACGGCGCGGCGGTGGAATGGCATCAGGACTACGCGTTTTACCCGCATACAAACGACGATATCCTCG
>CAZDXI010000308.1:0-4095 GCA_964509095.1 uncultured Rhodobacterales bacterium | reverse complement strand
GATACGTCACCGCTTGCGCCAGCGCCAACTCCCCTTCGGGGGACCCAAGCCGTTCATACGTTTCCCAGCTTTGCAGGCAAATCGCTTGGGCCTGTGGGTCGGCCAGCCCGATATCTTCGACCGCCATGCGGGTGATGCGCCGCGCCAGAAACCGAGGGTCTTCGCCGCCCTTCAACATCCGGGCCAGCCAATAAAGCGCCGCATCCGGGTCCGACCCGCGCACGGATTTGTGCAGGGCAGAGATCAGGGTGTAGTGCTCGGCCCCTGACTTGTCGTATTTCGTTGCCCGGCGCTGGAGTCGTGTTGTCAGCGCGTCGGTGTCCAGCGGCGCTTCAACTTTCCACGCCGCGACCTGCTCCACCAAGTTAAGCAGCGCGCGCCCGTCGCCATCGGCCATCCCAATCAGTGCCGTCCGCGCTTGGTCATCCAATGGCAGGGTCACATCAAGTTCCGCTTCAGCACGCGCGACCAGCGCCGCGAGGTCGGTTTCGTCTAACCGTTCCAGCACAAGGACTTGTGAGCGCGACAGAACAGCAGAGTTCAGCTCGAACGACGGGTTTTCCGTTGTGGCCCCTACAAGCAGGATCGTTCCATCCTCCATATGGGGCAGGAACCCGTCTTGCTGGGCCTTGTTGAAGCGATGGATTTCATCCACGAAAAGCAACGTCCCGCGCCCGTTCTGGCGGCGCATCTTGGCGGCTTCGAACACTTTGCGCAGGTCCGGTACTCCGGTGAAAATCGCGCTGATCTGCTCAAAGTGCAGGTCCGTTTCATGGGCCAAGAGCCGTGCAATAGTGGTCTTGCCCACTCCGGGCGGTCCCCAGAAGATCAGTGAAGACAGCGCACCCGAGGCCAGCATCACCGTCAGCGGAGCTTCCGGCCCCAACACCTGCCGTTGCCCGATCACCTCCGCCAAGGTTTGCGGGCGCAAGCGATCTGCCAGCGGGCGGTGCCCGGTCGCGTCGCCCTTGGGCGGGTCAGAGGCAAACAGGTCCGCCATCGCTTAGGTCTTGAACGTCAGCACGATGCGCCGATCCCCACGCAGTACCGCAAGACGGAACCGCCCGCGCTGCGACAGCACGCGTTCCACCATCGACGGGTCCGCCATACGCGATCCATTGATCAGCCGGATCACGTCGCCGGGTTGCAAGCCCACGCGCGCGCCAAAGCGCCCCGGTTCGGCAACCAGCACGCCCGTTGCTTCAAGCGGCAGGTTAAATTCGGCAATCACCGCCGGGTTCACCCGCACCAGCCGCATGCCCGGCAGTACCGTTTCCCGGCTGAGTTCGCGCGCCTCACGCGGCGGATCATCCGGTGCGGCCATCAAAGACACGGGCGCGCTCGCGCGGCGGCCTTGGCGGATATAGTCGATTATCACATCCCGTTCCCCTGCGACGGACATGCGGTAAACCATCTCGGACGGGGAATTGACCGGGGCCGCATCCACAGCGGTGATAACATCGCCAACCTCGAACCCGGACTGCGCAAACGGGCTTTCTGGATGCAGGCCAGAGATCACGATCCCTTCGGGCACCAACAGACCCAGACTGTCCGCCAATGTTTGATCCACCGGCTGTCCAGTCATCCCGGCCCAGGGGCGTTCGAACTGTGGCTGGCCGTCACGCGCTTGGTCCACAAACGCGCGCACGAGGTTCGCCGGGATCGCAAAACCGATGCCATTGGACCCGCCAGAGCGGCTAACAATCTGTGTATTCACACCAATCAGCGCGCCATTTATGTCAATCAGCGCCCCGCCCGAGTTGCCGGGATTGATCGGCGCGTCCGTCTGGATGAAGTAGCCCCGCCCCGACCCGCGCGCGCCGCCAGAACGTGCAAGACCCGAGACTATCCCGCTCGACACGGTCTGCCCCACCCCAAACGGGTTGCCAATGGCGAGCACGAGTTCGCCCACCTCGACCTCATCACTGTTGCGCAAGGGCAAGCTCGGCAAATCACGCGCGTCGTCCAATTGCAGGATGGCCAGATCGCTGTCTTGATCGCCGAGCAGCACGCGGGCGGAGTATTCGCGCCGGTCCTGCAGCACGACGCGGATGTCCGTTGCCATGCCCACCACGTGATAGTTCGACACGACAATCCCATCCGAACTAAGGATCACGCCAGAGCCCAGAGAGTTCTGCACACGTGGCTCAGGACGCCCGAACCCTTCAAAGAAACGGTCAAAGAACGGATCATTCATGAACGGCGTGCGCCGAGCTTCTGTTACGCGCTTGGCATAGATGTTCACGACGGCTGGCGCGGCTTCCTTGACCAGCGTCGCGAAGCTCAACGAAATCTGCGCCTGGCTCTGAGGCACCGCTTGCGCAAATGCCTGCAATGGCCCGCAGAGGCACAGCATCAAGGCGAAAGTTCGGATCATGCAGCTTCTCCTGACGTGTTCCGGCATATGTGCGCTAAAGGCAAAACTGCAAGGCGTATCTGGTCAGGCAACCAGTGTATCCCGTGCCATTTTGGTGATTTTGGCCTGATAGTCCTGTTGCGACCAGCCACAACCGTGCCGCAACTGCTCCCATGTGCGCACGGACAGCAGCGCCCATAGCATGTCAGCAGCGTCTTTTTCCGTCCATCCAGCAGCCAGGCGCCCTTCGGCAGCGAGGGCCTTTATGGCGCTCTGGCATCCTTGCCGTACCGCGTCCATGCGATCCTCCCACGCGGCTCGCGCTTCATCGTCAGTGTCCATCATCGCCATCAAGGCGTTCCCGACTCCGTAGATCTCAGGGATGTAACTTCCCCATGCGTCGATAAAGGCAATCAACCTTGCCTCGCCATCTGATGCCGAACGGCTTTCGGCGAGCCGTGCGTCTACGTCTTTGACCTCATCCAAATATCGCGTGGTTGCGATCAAAAGCTCTGCGCGATTCGGAAAATGCAGGTACAGCGCCTGCCGACTGATCCCCGATGCTTTGGCGATATCGGACATGCGCACGGCTGACTTTCCTCTGTTTTCCAACAGGTTCCACGTAGCTTTCAGGATTTTCTTACGGGTTGGGGCACCATCTCTTGACATGATGTCAATTTATCAATTATTGACATGGTGTCAACTTTACATCGTGTAAAGTTATTCGGATTGAGGAAAGGATTACACTATGAAAGTCATCGTATTTGGCGCAACCGGGACAATTGGAACGCTGGCTGTTGAACGGCTTCTGCAGGATGGTCACGACGTCACCGCCTTCGCGCGTCGTCCCGAACGGCTGGGAGAGTTGGCGGCGCGCGTTCGCTTGGAAGCCGGAGATGCGTTTGATGCCAAGCGCGTGGCACAAGCCATCGAAGGACAGGACGCAGTCGTTGTTACGCTCGGGTCCGGGATGTCGCGCAAGAGCGAAATTCGCTCAAAAGGGACGCTGAACGTGATCCAAGGCATGCAAAAGCACGGTGTGAAGCGGTTGATCTGTCAGTCGACGCTGGGCGCGCATGACAGCTGGGCGAACCTGAATTTCTTCTGGAAACGCATCATGTTTGGTGCGCTGTTGCGCCCCGTATTCAAAGATCACGAATTGCAGGAACAGCTGGTGCGCGCGAGCGGGTTGGACTGGACCATCGTGCGTCCCAGTGCCTTTGCTAACGGACCGGCGACAGGCAAATTCAAGGTCGGGTTTGGACCCAACGAACGCGCGTTGTCACTGAAAATCTCGCGGGCAGACATCGCTGGATTTTTGTCCCGGCAGTTGGACGATCTGCGGTACCGCAACACAGCGGTCGCGATATCCAATTGAGAAAAAACGAAAAAGGCCGCCCAAACAGGGCGGCCTTTCAATCCAGGGTGTCAGCCAGATATTATTCTTCGGCAGCCGCCTCATCTTCGGCAGCAACGCGCGCTTTGTCAGCGGCGCCCTTGGCGTCGCGGTCGCGGTCCACGAATTCGATGATCGCCATGGGCGCCATATCACCATAGCGGAAGCCAGCCTTCAGTACGCGCACATAGCCGCCTTGGCGGTCTTTGTAACGCGGCCCCAGAACGTCGAACAGTTTTGCGACGTACTGATCTTCCTTCAGCTTCGACGCCGCCTGACGACGCGCGTGCAGATCACCGCGTTTTGCCAGAGTGATCATCTTTTCGATGATCGGGCGCAATTC
>CAZDXI010000307.1:0-4096 GCA_964509095.1 uncultured Rhodobacterales bacterium | reverse complement strand
CCGTGCGTTTGCAGGTCCTTTTCCCCGAAGCCGACATAGATCAAGGCGACGCGCCCGCCTTGCCCTTCCACCAGCGCATTAGTTGCTAGCGTTGTCGACAGTGATGCCAGCCCGACCTCATTTGGGTCGACCTTCGCGGTGTCCAAAACCGCACGCACGGCTTCCCCGACACCGATTGCCAGATCATACCGCGTCGTCAGAGCCTTCGCTTTGGCGATCACGGTGTCTTCATTGCGGACTAATACAGCATCCGTGTACGTCCCGCCCGTATCCACGCCGAGTGTCAGTGTCATGAACGCTCCTCCTCAGGCCTTGCGCGTAACGACTTAGCTAGCCTTTGGCGAGTTCAAACGCGACACTGCCCATGTCGCAGCATCCGCAACAGTTGGGTCCGGGTCATGGCGCAATTCTGATGCGACCACGGCCAGCTCAGCTTGCCCGGAATTTCCAATGGCATAGAGCGTGTTGCGTACAAACCGATCCCGCCCGATCCGCTTGATCGGGGAACCAGAGAACTTGTTTCGAAACGCGGTATCGTCCAGCTTCGCCAGGTCTTCGAGTTTGGGTGCTTTCAGATCATCCCTTGCCGCATAGCGCACATCTCTAGCCGCAACGGCAAATTTGTTCCAAGGACACGCTGCCAGACAATCGTCGCACCCATAAATCCGGTTGCCCATCTTTTCGCGCAATTCCAGCTCAACGGGTCCTTTGTGCTCAATCGTCAAATAGGAAATGCACCGCCGCGCGTCCAATAGGTATGGTGCCGGAAACGCATCCGTGGGGCAAATATCCAGACAGGCACGGCAGGATCCACAATGGTCAATTTCTGCGTCATCTGGTTTTAACGGCAAGGTCGAAAAAACAGAGCCTATAAAGGCCCAATTGCCCCAATCGCGGCTGACCAGATTCGTGTGTTTTCCTTGCCAACCCAGACCCGCCGCGTGCCCGAGCGCTTTTTCAGGAACCGGGGCGGTGTCCACAAACACCTTCACCTCGCAGCCTGTCTGTTCAACCATCCACCGAGCAAGCCGTTTCAGCCGTTTCTTCACAAGGTCATGGTAATCCTTGTTTTGTGCATAAACCGAAATCGCGCCGCGATCGGGATGTTCCAAAATCTCAAGCGGATCATGTTCGGGCGTGTAGCTTTCCGCCAGCATCAGCACGGATTTTGCCTCTGGCCACAACGCGCTTGGGTCTCCGCGCCACTGCATGCGCTCCGCCATCCAGCCCATCTGACCGTGATAACCGTTGGCAACAAAGGCTTCCAAACGTGGCAGCGCCTCCGGCACTGCGTCCGGTCGGCACACTCGAGCAGCCACGAAGCCTTCGGTCAGCGCCCGTTCGACGATGTCGGATTTAGTTACCACGCCCAGTATTCACCTGTCCTGAAATACCTCGGGGGGAGGCCGCAGGTCGGGGGGGCTGGCCCCCAACCGCATATGCTATCAGAAATCAAGATCAGCATAATGTGCTGGCGGTGCCTGACCGGGGATTTGATCCGCAAGGATTGATCGGAACGCGGGTCTCGATTTGATTTTGGCATACCAGTCTTTTACGACCTCGTGCCGGTTCCAGTCCACATCCGAGGTGTAATCCAGCGACGACAAGTGCGCCGCCGCAGCAAAATCTGCCAGTGTCATCACATCGCCCGCCAACCAGCGGCGGTGATCCAGCAACCATGCCATGTAATCGAGGTGATACTTGATCGCTTTCGCACCCGCTTTTACGTTTGTGCTGTCCGGATAGCCCTGCTTCATCACCTTCTTGTTGACGCGTTCATACAGGAGCTTGGACGTCACTTCGTTGTGGAACTTGTCGTCAAACCAGCCGACCAAGCGTCTCACCTCAAACCGTCCCTCAGCTGTGCCCGGCAGCAAGGCAGGTTCGGGCCGGGTTTCCTCGATGTATTCGCAGATCGGCGCGCTTTCGGCCATCATGATGCCGTCGAGGCGCAGCACCGGCACTTTGCCCGCTGGGTTGCGCTTCATGAAGTCCGGGTCTTGTTCCCAGTACCGTTCCTCTACAAGTTCCACCTCGATTTTCTTTTCCGCAAGGCTCAAGCGCACCTTGCGGCAGAACGGAGAAAGCGGGACGTGGAACAGTTTGGCCATCAGGACAACCTCACAATGCGTCTGTCTTCAATGCAACGGGTGGGCACTTTTTTCAATCCTCGAAACAGCGCGCGCGTCCATCCGCGCGAATGGTTGCGGCCCCGTCGCGGATTTGTGCCGCGCGGCGTTTGACAAAACTACTGGGTTTAGAGGCAGATCGTGACTTTGGTGCAGGCAAGATCGCTGCCAGCCGTGCGGCTTGCGTCGCGCTTAGTTCTTCCGGACCGACGCCGAAGTAATGGCGCGATGCGGCTTCGATACCAAAAACACCTTCATCAAACTCGGCGACATTCAAATAGACTTCAAGAATGCGGCGCTTGCTCCACAGAACTTCCACCACTGGTGTCAGAACAGCCTCCATCGCCTTGCGAATCCAAGATCGCCCATGCCACAGAAACACGTTCTTTACGACCTGCTGCGTGATGGTGGAGGCGCCGCGTGTCCCGCCGTCTTCAATCGCGTCCTTGATCGCGGCCACGTCAAAGCCCCAATGCAGGCAATAATTCGCGTCTTCGGCGGCTACGGCGGACCTTGCCATAACAGGCGTGATTTCCTCCATTGGAACCCAGTAATGATCAATAGACCCTAACCGGCGCTTTTCGCTCATCATGTACAGATTCGTTGGCGGGTTCACGGTGCCCCATGCGACCACTAGAAACAGCATCAGGACGACGCCTGCAAAAACGGCACGCAACAAAAAGCGCAGCGGCCGGAACCGGCGCGCTGGGCTCTTCTTCTTTGGCGCTTTTTTGCGGGGCCTGCTCTTTTTCGCCATGCGCAAGGTATAGGGCTTTCAAGGGCTGCTTGAAAAGCCATGTCGTAGGATTGGGTTTTCCCAATCCTGCATCTTTCACTCCGCCGGAACGGCTGCGTCTTCGATCCCCAAAGGTGCCGGAAGCTTGTTCAGCATCTCCTTCGGGCAGACCTGCACAAAGTTGGCTTGTTCCAGATCCCAATGTTGCAGGATATCTGCAACCTTGCGGGATCCGGTTTCTTCCAGATGACGCTCCAGAAGGTCTTCCAGCTGCGATTTCCAGTGATCCACTGTGACCGGGCAGGTCACCAGCGTTTCCATGTTCATCAGCTTTTCGGCTTTGCCCTCGGGATCATACAGATACGCCATCCCGCCGGTCATGCCTGCGCCGAAGTTCGCACCTATGTCGCCGACAATCACTGCAACCCCGCCGGTCATGTATTCACAACCGTTGGACCCGCAGCCCTCGATCACCACTTTGGCGCCCGAGTTGCGGACGGCAAAGCGTTCGCCCGCGCGCCCGGCGGCGAACAAAAAGCCATCCGTTGCACCATAAAGCACGGTGTTTCCTATGATCACGTTGTCAGCCGCCACCAATGGGGAAGCCATCGGCGGACGCACGACCACAGTCGCGCCGGACAGGCCTTTGGCAACATAGTCGTTGGCATCCCCGGAGACTTCGATCTTGAGCCCCGGGGCACCAAACGCACCCAGCGATTGCCCGGCAGACCCTGTCAGCTTCACGGTCAGGTGATCCGGTTGCAGGTCATTGCGCATGCCAAACCGTTTCACGATATGGGATGACACCCGTGTTCCTACGGTCCTGTGCGTGTTCTGTACCGCGTAGGACAGCTGCATCTTTTCACCATCTTCAAGGAAGCGATGCGCGTCCTTGACGATTTCGGCGTCCAGCGTGTCAGGTACCGAATTGCGGTCTTTGTTACGGTCATAGGTGATGTCCTTCGCCCCATCGACCGAGATCAGCATGGGGTTCAGGTCCAGATCATCCAAATGCGCCGCACCGCGAGACACCTGACTCAGCAGGTCCGCGCGCCCGATTACCTCGTCCAAGCTACGCGCTCCGATGGAGGCGAGGATTTCCCGCACTTCTGTCGCATAGAAGGTAATCAGATTCACGACCTTGTCTGCGTTGCCGGTGAACTTTTCGCGCAGACGCTCGTCTTGCGTACAGACGCCGACGGGGCAGGTGTTGGACTGGCACTGGCGCACC
>CAZDXI010000306.1:0-4104 GCA_964509095.1 uncultured Rhodobacterales bacterium | reverse complement strand
TTCAAAATCCCCCGCCTTTGCGGGCGTGCCGGTTCGAGTCCGGCCTTGGGTACCACATCATCCGCATCGCCATAATTGGTAAATCCGTCCTTGGGCGGAACGGTGCTTTGCACACCTTATCCACAGGTCCGAATCGAAAAATGTGGCGAATTGCAGCCGGTTGATAATCCAATTGCGCATGTCTTCGCCGATTGGTTCCAAAGCCGGAACGCAGCATGGCAGCATTGTGACGGCATGGTTAACGCAGCGATTCAATTTTGAGGCGAATTGTGCCTGTTTCCAATATCGCAACAATAATCGAATAAACTGCGTGCTTCTGGGCGTTTATGGCATCTATTTACTCCAATACTCGAAACAATGACGCGTTTTTTCGCTTCGTAACGATCAGAAAACGGCCTCTCAATTCGCGGAAAACGGGCAGAATTAAGGAAACTTTCAGACACTTTTCCCTTTGTTCCCCGTGGTCGCGTCGATAAATATGACATTGCCCAACTGGGGGGCGATGTCTGTAGGTCACGGGGGCGACCGCACGTAAACGCATCTTACCGGATGCGGGAGAAAGTGTGTCGTATCGGACAGTGTTCGAACGTCGCATGCGCTGCAAGCCTGTTGGCTTTTCGCGCGCTGCCAGTTGGCGGATCTCCCATCGGTTCGACGCGCTGTGCCGTCGCCCTTTTTTGACGACATCGTCTTTCGGTTATCGGGCGTGAGTGAATGAGTGTTTCGCACATGCGGCCATTAGCCGTTGCGCGGTGAAGGAGACGGCGATGTCTATCAGACGAACACACACCCTGACTGGATCGGGAGGGTTTCCTTCGCGTTCAGCCGTGTGCGTCGATCGCATGTCTTCAAATTGTTTTGAGTATCCAGCCGGGTCGCAAGTCGACCGTCTAGTTGCGTAGGAGTAAGCCGTCATGACCACCACTATCAATTTTAACGATCTCGCGCGCGGCACGATTGTTGACAACGAATATCAAGCTCAGGGTGTTTTGATCTCCGCATTTGGCGGATGTGATCTTGCAATGATTTTCGACACGTCGAACCCAACCGGGGGCGACCATGATCTGGCGACAAACAACCTCGGCAACGTTTTGATCATCTCCGAAGATGGCGATCAGCATGACCCGGATGACAACGCCAGTGGTGGTACGCTGTCTTTCACATTTGACGAACCGTCCCGTGTAGAAGAGCTTACATTCCTCGACATCGAAGAAGGCGCATTTGTCTGCTTCTATGACATCGACGGCAACCTGATTTCCCAGCAACACATTGGAACAACAGCGAATAACGGCCAAAAGGTCGTGCATTTCGATGTTGAGAACGTTGCACGTATGGACGTGCTGCTGCACGGCTCCGGCGCGATTGATAACCTCAAGTTCGACACGCCCGAAGCGATGACTGGTCCTGACGGCGTCGTCGAAGGCACCGATGGCGCAGATGTCATTGACGTGAATTACACCGGCGACCCGAACGGCGACCGCATCGACGCGAACGACGCGTTGTTGCCGGGCGAAGGTCCACAAGATGACATCGTGCTGGCAGGCGGCGGTAATGACCGCGTGTATGCCGGTGAAGGCAACGACGACATCCGTGGCGGCGACGGCAACGATCAGCTGTTTGGTCAGGCGGGCAACGATACGATCTACGGCGAAGACGGCGACGACATGCTGTTTGGCGGAGACGGCGACGACGTTCTGCGCGGCGGCAACGGCGACGACAAAATCGAAGCCTCCCAAGGCGATGACTGCGTCGAAGGCGGCGCGGGCAATGACGACCTTTGGGGTGGCAAAGGCAACGACATCATCGATGGCGGTGCAGGTAACGACACGATCAACGCTGGCTCCGGCAATGACACGGTTTATGGCGGCTCCGGAGATGACGATATCCTCGGCGGTGACGGACAGGACGTTATCTATGGCGACAGTTCCAAGCCGGGCGCGAACGGTGGCGAGGTAATCCGCGAGAGCTTTGAATGGGATCTCGTCAACTCCAACCTGCCGCAGAACTTCACGCAGGACACCGGCAACGCGAAGGTGACGTTTAACACGCTGCAGGAAACCGGGCATTCCGACACGAAAGTCGGCACCGATCTGCAGAATGTCTCGGGCATCGATGACGGCGGCGAAGGGATCGACCATTGTTCGTCCCTCGACAACGTGCTGAACGGGCAGGGAAACGAGGCCGACTACCGTCTGAGCTTCGACAAACCCGTCTACAACGTGGACTTCCGCATCAATGACATCGATGGCGACGGCGTTGTTAAGGTCACGGCCTATGACGCGGACGGTAACAAAATTCCGGTGCTGCTGGATGGTGGTGACCGCCTGACTCTGCTGGATACGGACGAGATTGCGGGCGCAGATACTGCCGACAGCCAGGGCGGTTACTTGCCCGACACAAGCGCTGAATACTCGCTGCTGGTCAACATTCCCGGCCCAGTCGCCCGGATCGAGATTGAGCATGACCAAAACGGCGTGAACAACTCTGGTATCAACATCACCGACATCTATTTCGATGTGCCGACCGCTGACATGGGTCCAGACGGTGACGATGTGATTAACGCAGGTGCTGGCGCGGATATTGTCTTCGGCGAAGGCGGCGACGACGTGATCGATGGTGGCGCTGGTGCGGACCAGATTTCCGGTGGTGCCGATTCCGACCGCATTATCGGCGGTGTGGGCGATACGGTTGACGGTGGCGCAGGCGGCAACGACTTCGACATTCTGGACTTGACGGGTCAGGGGCCGTTCTACCTCGACAACGTCGAAAATGACAGCAATGGCAACGGGATCAACGGCACTGTTGTCTTTGTGGATGAGGACGGTGTCCCGACAGGTGGGACTATTGTCTTCACCGAAATCGAAGAAGTGCGCGGCGACAATGTGGGCCGTCCGCCAGAAGCCAATGACGACACGGCGACCGTCGACGAAGACGGCTCTGTCACCATTCCGGTTCTTGACAATGACAGCGATCCCGACGGCGATCCGCTGGAAGTTGTCGATGCGACCAGCCCGAACGGCACTGTGACCATCAACCCCGATGGTACTATCACATTCGAACCCGACGAGAATTTCAACGGTGAGACTACAATTACCTACACCGTGACGGACCCAGACGGGAACACTGATACGGCAACAGTCACGGTAAACGTGACACCGGTGAACGACGATCCGGTCGCCAATGATGACACGGCAACCACAGACGAAGACACACCTGTCACTATTCCGGTTCTGAACAACGACACCGATGTGGATGGTGATGCGTTGGAAGTGGTCAGCGCGACCTCGCCCGATGGCACGGTGGAGATCAACGACGACGGGACCATTACGTTCACGCCGAACCCGGATTTCTCGGGTGAGACGACCATCGAATACACCGTATCTGATGGCAACGGAGGTACGGATACCGCAACGGTCACCGTAAACGTGACACCCGTTGATGATGCCCCGATCGCTCAAGATGATACGGCTGAAACGGACGAGGACACGCCTGTCACGATTGACGTGCTTGATAACGACTCCGATCCCGATGGCGATCCTTTGGAAGTGGTCGATGCGACGTCGCCCAATGGCGATGTGACCATCAATGATGATGGGACTGTCACTTTCACGCCGGACGAAAACTTCAACGGCGAAACCACAATCACCTACACCGTGACGGACCCTGACGGGAACACCGACACGGCAACCGTGACTGTAAACGTGGCGCCTGTGAACGACGGCCCGGTGGCAGAAGATGACGATGCCTCCACCCCCGAAGACACACCGGTCAAGATCGCGGTTCTCGACAATGACAGCGACCCGGACGGCGACCCGCTCGACGTCGTGGCGGCGACGTCGCCTGATGGCACAGTCGAAATCAACGACGATGGAACGATCACCTTCACGCCGAACCCTGGTTTTGTGGGTGAGGCGACGATCAACTACACCATCGAAGATCCTGATGGCGCGCAAGACAGTGCTCAGGTTACGATCACGGTTACAAATGTGAACGAACGTCCTGATGCAGTTGATGATACGGCAAGTGGCGTGTCCGGCACACCGGTTGTGATCAATGCGCTGGTCAACGACACGGACCCGGATGGCGATCCTCTGACGATTACGG
>CAZDXI010000305.1:0-4116 GCA_964509095.1 uncultured Rhodobacterales bacterium | reverse complement strand
TAATGCCATCGGCGGGCCGCAGTCTGGCGACCCTAACTGTGAACCACTTGTTTTGTGGCGGCCGTGGCAGCACTTAGCTGGACAATTGGCAAGGTCTGCAATCAATCGAAGGGTCGGTCGGGCAAAATTGGATGTCTTACAAACCCACAACCCCGCACGAACACGAGGCTATCGATAGCTTTTGGTTGTCCCGACATTGCCAAGCCCATCAGAGCCCAGAACATAGGCCAGATTGCGGCCGTCTGCTTGCTTTACGATGCTGAACGACGCGCGTTTGCCTTTGTACTTGCTGCTTAGCCCCCCTTCGCAGGTGGCTTGAAATTTCTGCTGGAGAACGCCCTTCTTTTTGCGCGCTTTACCGACAAGGGCCATGTTACCAACTTTGCCACGGCAGTCTTGGGACATGAATTTCATCATCTGTGCGGTCGAGTACCCATCAACCGAAAACCGCCCCGTCACTTTGGTTGACTTGTTTTCGATGGAATAGTTCACGAACTGCTTGGATTGTGCCGCAGCGAAACTTGGCGCTGCCAAAGTTGCGATAACGGTCAGGGCTGCAAGATGCTTCATTCTGTGTCCTTGATTGGGTCATGGGGCAGCTGAAAGTGCCGCCGTACCAAATATATTGATCGACGTTCATGTTCTTATTGTGAAAAGAACGCGGCGCGTGCGCCTCAGCTATCCTTGCCCAGCATGTGGTTCATCGAGATCGCGGGTTGATCGCAGCCCGCCTCACCCACAATCCGTGCAGGGATACCGGCCACTGTCTTGCAGGACGGGACCTCTTCCAGAACAACGGAACCAGCCGCCACACGGGAGCAATCACCGACCTTGATATTGCCGAGCACTTTCGCCCCGGCCCCGATCAGCACGCCGTTGCCGATCTTGGGGTGGCGGTCCTCTTCTTCTTTGCCGGTGCCCCCCAAGGTGACGGAATGCAGCATGGAGACATTGTCGCCCACCACAGCCGTTTCCCCGATCACGATGGAATGTGCGTGATCGATCATAATGCCCCGGCCCACGCGGGCAGCGGGGTGAATATCGACACCGTAAATCTCGGAAATCCGCATCTGGAAGAAATACGCCAGATCGCGCTTGCCTTGCGTCCACAGGTAATGCGCCACGCGATAAGATTGCACGGCCTGATAGCCTTTGAAGTACAGGATCGGCTGCAGCAGCCGGTGGCACGCCGGATCACGTTCATACACAGCCCCAAGGTCCGCACGCGCCGCCTGCACAAGGTCGGGGTCGTCGGCATAGGCGTCCTCGACGATCTCACGAATGACGACCATAGACATCTCATTACTGGCGAGCTTGGCGGCAATCCGGTAGCTCAGTGCGCGTTCAATGCTTTTGTGATGCAGGATACAGGCGTGGATCAGCCCTCCCATCAGGGGCTCATCGGCGACGGCCTGACGGGCTTCGGAGGTGATCTGGTCCCAGACGGGATCAACGGCACTGATTTTCGGTTGCGCTTCAGCCATGACGGTGCATCCTTGGATGTGTTCTGTGGGTCTCAATATGCCACCTATGCACGGAAATCCAAATGCAAAACCCTGATGAGGGTCATTGTGATCATGAATGAGTCAGAATTGGCAGAATTCCGCGCTTTGATTGAGGCGCGATTGCAAGACATTGCAGAGGAAGACGCACGCGGGGAACAGGCGCAAGCAGTCGTGGAGTTGGATCAACAAGCCGTCGGGCGATTGTCCCGCATGGACGCGCTGCAAAATCAAGCAATGGCCAAGGCCCAACAGGTGCGCCGCAGCGGGGAATCCGGACGCCTGCACGCCGCACTGGCAAGGGTTGCAGACGGCTCCTACGGAGACTGCGAGGATTGCGGCGAGGCAATCCCAAAAGGCCGCTTGAAGCTGGATTTGACCGCCCTGCGCTGCGTGTCCTGCGCGTCAGGCTGAAGCTGGGCTTGCCAAGTGGTCAGCACAAGGACAAGGCAGGCGACATAGTCGGGATCATCCAGAAACGGTTCCGTAGGAAGCCTTTCGCGCATCGCCCAACTGGACAGGGATCCATCGCCAAAATGCGGATGACGGCGCTTGCGCGTTATCCGATAGGTGTCGGCAACCTGCGCCTCGTCAAAGGCGCGTTGCGCTGTGTCCGCACGCGCGACAGCAGGCACACGCAGCAGATACCGCGCCAATTGCACAACATCCCCATGCAACATTAGCCGCATATCAGAGTGTGACCCGCGCGACCGCTGCCGGACCCGCGCCATAGCGGGCTGAGACTTGGGACACGCGCACGTCGATGTCTCCGCTCGCCGTGTCCACCGCTTGCAAGGCCGCGGGGTAGAGCCAGTCTGGCGTTGTTGTTTCAACCTCACGCAGGGGCGTGCCGTCTTTGGCGATTTGGATGCGGTAGAGCTCTGCGTCCTCGCCCAAAGGCACTTCGCCTTCCCAGCTATCGCCTTCCACCCGCGTGCGCCGAATCCATGACAGGGCAAGCGCACCGGTGTCGTCTAGATTGACGCTCAGATGGGCGGGCGCAAAGGGGCGCAGGCCGTTGCCATCGAACGCGGCCTCCACATGGCGGAAACTTGGGTCATCAATCGCACGCCGCGCAGGGCCAATGCGGAAATGCTGCACGATCTGGCGCAGATTGGCGCTGAGATCGATCTGGGATGGGATGCCATTCAGCAGAACGAACCAGCTTTCGGCGGGCCAGATGTCCGGCATGAGTGCATCGGTGCCTTGTTGCCCGCGCAACAGGCGGCTCAGGCGATAAGTTTGCGGCGCAGTCAGTTCCGCATTTGCAAACTGGATCAGTTCCCAATTCCCGGGCGTACCGTCGCCAATCGCGGCAAGGTTGGATCCGGCCAACACTGCGGTTTCTTCCGCGCTTTCCAACTGACCGGAGATCAGACGCACGTGAATGTCTTGTCCGTCGACCCAGACAGCGGCGCGCGCGTCGGGGAGCGCCGATTGCAGCAAGCCCACAGTCGCGCGATTGGTCAGCACCGAGTTGAGCGCATAGTTGCTGTCGGTCGCAGATTGATAGACGGAAACGGCTCCGGGCCACGTCGCAGCGGTTGCCGCAATGTGCGGCGCGTGCGGCGTTTCATCGCCACGCATCAAGGGCAGGTCAAGAAACAGCGGCGTCACCGGCATGGGTGGCACAAATGGGCGCACAGAAGGCGCGTCTTCGATCACCGCACCGGGCGTATAGATCGACGGTTCAATGCGCACCGCTTCGGCGATTTGCAATGGTCCTTGTTCCATGCGGTCGATGCGGAAGCGGGTTCCGTCCAATGACACCACATCCCCGGCCCCAAGATCATAGCGCGACGGCGGCAGCGCAAAGCGCAAGCGGTCTCGCGCGACGCGCGCTTCGGACAGCCAGCGTTCTGCAATCTGGCGCCCTTCGCCTCGCGTAAGTGCCAGAGGCAATTCGGACGCAGCGACCCCATGAGTGGCTTCTTGTGGCAGAACGGCCTCTTCCGCGAGGACTTCGTAATCCCCATCGGCCTGCACGAACTGCACGCGCACACGGCCCGACATTTCGAGTTCAGGGTCGCGTTCCAATTCGGTCGCGCCGGTGATTTCATCCGACTGCGCAAGCCAGTCGGCCTCAAGCGGCATCGCGCCCTGCCCGTCCCGCATTTGAAATCTGAGAACCCCGTCCCGCTCCACCGCATCAAAGCCGTAGCGCAGCATCAGGGGCTGCAAGGCCGCGCGGCCCGTGCCGACGGTGTTGACAGTGAAGCCCCGCACAAAGCCATGCAGGCGTGAGGTGTCGATATGGTTCAGACCGGCGCGCGCGCAGACTTCCTCCACCACGGCAGACAAGGGTCGCCCGGACACACGCCCGTTGATCCAATGGCCTCGGCCATAGTTTTCTCCATCCGACCACAGCGTGCGGTTATTGGGAAAAAACGGATAGGGCCGCGCATCCCACGCCCAGACGAACGCGCGCGACATATCCACCATTGGTCCACCATAGACGGGTGAAACCGGGTTGTTCGCAGCCTCCCCGAAATGGGAGGTATAGGCGCGCAGATACTGCATCTGGATGTAGTCGTCGCGCCCACCACCCGAGAAATGCGGTAAGCTGGATTCCGAGCTTTTGGGATCGATGAATTTGTTCGGCTGATTGGTGCCC
>CAZDXI010000304.1:0-4126 GCA_964509095.1 uncultured Rhodobacterales bacterium | reverse complement strand
CCCCGATCCTGCGTGACCAACTGGTTGTCTGTAACATCGGTATTCCGTCCCAGGAACTGCACGCCATCGACGATCAGGCCAGCAACTTTTACATGTTGGGCACGATGGGTCTGGCGTCCTCCATCGGTCTAGGGCTTGCACTGGCGCAGCCTAAGCCAGTTGTCGTGATTGATGGGGATGGCTCCGTTTTGACCAACCTTGGCACGCTGCCGACCATCGCGAACAATGTCGCGGACAACTACATCCTGATGATCATCGACAATGGGTCCTATGGCTCCACCGGGGATCAGCCGACCTATACCGGCAAGAAGACCTCTTTGGCCGGGATGGCCCGTGCGGCAGGTTGTGAAAATGTTGTCGAAGTGCAGGACGTTGACACTGGCAAAGCCCTGCAAGCGGCGCTGGATGGTGGCAAGATGACCGTGATGGTTGTCAAATGCGATAGCGGCAACGCCAAGATGCCGGTGATCACAATGGATCCTGTTGTGATCAAGGATCGCTTTATGAAAGCTGTTGCAAGCTAACGAGGCTCGGCACCACCCATCGAACTTCTATGGGTGGTGCTATTGGTCCGAAAAATTTTGCTCACGTTCCGGGACAATTGCGTTTGCACAATTTGTGAGCATTTCAGTGCCGGAATTATTTTTCATGTTTCCCGTATTGGTTGATAAATGTAGTTTCAAAACCGGAAACGCATTACTCCTCGGAAAACACAACCCCAAATACCTGTGAATAACGCAATCAATTCCGTTGAATGCTTGGATAGCCTTTGGCAGGCTTGCGGATATTTCAAACATCTACATTGGGTTGGGGGACACAATGCTACCACAAATTACCATACCGAACGTCAGCAACGCAGAAGCCAGTGATATTCAGATGACAGTCAATCTGTCATTCGCCGCAATTGCGGATGTCACAATTCCATATCGGATCATCGCTGGTACGGCGCAATTGGGCACCGCAGACTTGGAAGGCGTGCCGCAGACGGGCACCGTGACCATTGAAGCCGGGAATTCGTCTGGCCAGCTGGATATCAACACGACGGACCGGTTCTCCCGGACCGAGATTGACGAAAATTTCGTCGTTGAGTTTTTCGACCCAGTGAATGCCGAGTTCGCAGGCGGCGGAAACTCTGTCCGATCCACTGCGATCATTCTTGAAGGCAGCAGTGTCGCTCTGTTTGTCAACGACCCGGTGATTGTGGAAACCGAAGGCACGCAGAACGCACGTTTTGAGGTGCTGTTGTCCCGAGCTGCTGGCAGCGACCTGACATTCAATTACACAACTGTGGACGCGTCTGCCAAGGCGGGATCAGATTACACCGCCACGTCCGGCACGCTGACGATGACGGCCGGGCAGACGGTTGCCGAGATTCTGGTGCCCATCCTTGGGGACAGCGTTCCGGAACCGGGCGAGATTTTCTCTCTGGTGCTGACGCCTGACCTCGCCGCAAGCGCAGTCATCGCGAACGGCACCGATGATTCAACCGGAATTGCGACCATCATCGACAATGACAGCAGTTCACCTTTGCCTGAGCTAACGGCGATTGTTGCGGACAACATCGAACCGGCAGATACGCAAGTGGTACTGGCGTTGTCGGATCCCGCGATTGCCGATGTCACGATCCAGTATCGGATCATCTCAGGCACGGCCTCCCTGAGCACTGCAGATCTGGAGGGGGTCGCACAACAAGGCAGCGTGACGATCCCGGCTGGCAGTTCGTCTGCTCAATTGAACATTAACACGACGGACCGGTTTTCCCGCGCTGAAATCGATGAGAACTATACGATCGAATTCTTCGATCCCGTGAATGCGGTTCTGTCTGGGGGCGGCAACTCCCTCAAAGTCACGGCTGTGATCCTTGAGGGGACAGAGGTTTCTTTGTTCGTCAGTGATCCAGTTCTGTTGGAAACAAATGGCGCGACCGAAGCTCTGTTCGAAGTGCGCTTGTCCCGTCCGCATGATGACGATTTGTCTTTCACTTACACGACGGCGGATGCATCAGCACGGGCTGGGTCCGACTACACCGCGACCAGCGGCAGCCTGACGTTTCTGGCAGGCCAGACCGTTGCGCAAATCTCTGTCCCGGTGACTGGCGATTCAATTGCGGAAGCGAGCGAGTCGTTCTCCCTCGTCGTCACGCCAACCTTTGGAAGTAGCTCCGCCATTGGGAATGGCACTGATGATGCCGAAGGCATTGCAACCATTCTGGATGACGACACGTCTGATGTGTTGCCGGAATTGTCGGTGCGCAGTGCGGACAATATCGAACCCGCGAGCATTCAGATGATCGTTGATCTGACGTCTCCTGCGGTTGCTGATGTAACTGTTGATTACCGCATCATCGCGGACACAGCTCAGCTTGGCACCGCCGATCTGGAAGGTGTGCCGCAGTCTGGCACGCTGACGATCCCTGCAGGCAGTTCTACCGGGCAGTTGGACATCAACACCATTGATCGGTTCTCCCGCGCTGAAATCGACGAACACTTTGTTGTCGAGTTCTTCAATCCTGTGAACGCTGTCCTTAGTGGCGGAACCGATATGCTCACATCAACGGCCGTCATTCGGGAAGGCACAGAGGTGTCCCTGTTTGTCAGCGATCCTGTGTTCCTCGAAACCGACAGTGGTACGGAAGCCCTCTTCGAAATCCGCCTGTCGCGCCCGGCAGATCAGGATGTCACGTTCAGCTACACCACTGTGGATGGGTCCGCCGAAGCGGGTTCAGACTATTCCGCAGTAAGCGGCACACTGACGATCCCAGCGGGCCAAACCCTGACAGAGATCGCCGTCCCCGTGATTGGCGACGGTGTTGCGGAAACGGCGGAGACGTTTTCTCTCGTCCTGACACCTGATCTGGCGACGTCGTCTGTCATTGGCAACGGCGTTGATGATTCAACCGGGATCGCAACGATCCTGGACGATGACACATCGAACAGCCTGCCCATCCTGTCAGCCCGCTATGCGACCAATATCGAACCGGCCGACATTCAGATGATCATCATGCTGTCCGAACCGGCAATCGGCGATGTGACCGTCAACTATCGCCTGATTTCCGGCACGGCTGTTGTCGGCAATGCCAACGACATGGAAGGCGTGTCATCCAGTGGGATGATTACCATCCCGGCTGGCAGCATCTCGACTCAATTGGATATCAATACAACGGACCGGTTTAGTCTGGCCGAAACAGACGAAAACTTCACGGTTGAGCTGTTCGATCCTGTAAATGCTGTCCTCGCAGGGAACGAGCTTGTCGCGCGCACGACGGCGGTGATCCTCGAAGGCAGCGATCATGAACTCTTTGTCGGTGACCCTGTGCTGGTAGAAACCAACAGCACGTCAGAAGCCCGGTTCGAAGTGTTCCTGTCGCGTCCCGTCGATACCGATCTGGAATTCAGCTATGCCACGGCTGACGGGACAGCGACGGCAGGGTCCGACTACGTCGCGACCTCTGGCACGCTGACCTTCCTTGCGGGTCAGACACAGACCTTCGTCACAGTGCCTATCATCGGTGACAAAGTCGAAGAAGCGTTGGAGGTCTTCTCCCTCGTCGTAACCTCGACCCTGCCGATTGCCAGCCCGCAGACGGATACGGGCATTGCCACGATCCAGAATGATGACATCAACATCTTTGGGGATAGCAACGCGAACACACTGAACGGCACCTCTGCCAATGAATCCATCTTTGGTCGTGCCGGGAATGACACGATCAATTCCGGTGGCGGAAATGACTGTGTTCAAGGTGGGTCTGGCGCTGATCTGATGAACGGTGGAACCGGCTTTGACACTCTGTCCTACACCAGTGCGGGCAGCGGAGTCGGGGTCTATCTGAACTTTGGCCGTGGGTTTGGCGGCGATGCCACGCAAGACCGGTTTTCCAACTTCGAAGCAATCACCGGCAGTGGGTTCAATGACCGCCTGATTGGTGACTCCGGAAACAACAACCTTGTCGGAGGCAACGGTGACGACGTCATCAAAGGCAAGGATGGCAACGACTTCCTTGACGGTGGTGCGGGGAATGACAAGATCCGCGGTGGCTCTGGCGATGAAACCCAGCAAGGCCGCGCAGGTATAGACCTGATGTTTGGCCTTGGGGGCGATGACACCATGTTCGGTGGAGCCGACAACG
>CAZDXI010000303.1:0-4130 GCA_964509095.1 uncultured Rhodobacterales bacterium | reverse complement strand
TGACTGTTCTGGGGCATGACTGGGGCGCGGCCGTCGCCTATGGCCTTGCGATGTTCCAGCGGCCTCTGGTGGAGCGGCTGATCATTATGAATGGCGTGCACCCGATCCCGTTCCAGCGCGAACTTGCCAAGGGTGGTGAGCAGACCGAAGCGAGCCAATACATCCACACTCTGCGCCGTGACGGGTCCGAAGCGCATTTCGCTGCCAACGACTACGAGAAATTGTCCACCCTGTTTACGGCCCGCATGAACTCATCTTGGGTCACGCCAGACAAGCTATTGGAATACAAGACTGAATGGGCGCGTCCGGGTCGGCTCAAGACCATGATCCACTGGTACCGCGCCTCGCCCTTGCATGTGGCCCGACCCGGTGAGCCGATCACCGACTTGCCAGATTGGCCCGTAGACAAACTCCGCGTCACCTGCCCGCACCTGTTGATCTGGGGCATGGGGGATACGGCGCTCCTGCCCGAAAGCACTGCCGGTCTGGAAGAGTTCGCCCCTGACCTGACCCGGGTCGAAATCGCAGACGCCAACCACTGGATCGCCCATCAACAACCCGACCGCGTTGCGACAGCCATTTTGGATTGGGTCGGGAACAAGGCCTAATCTGATCACAGTGCTGTCACGCCGTTCTCACAAGCGCGAGAAGTTGCATGTCAGGCGGGTGACGTTTGCCAATCAGCTCCCTAACTTTCAGGGTGTGACCCCAAACTGAAAGGCTTACTCTCGATGAAACGCTTTCTGACCGCTGCTGTCTTTGCCCTGACAGCCAACGCGGCCCTCGCCGGCCCTCAATACTTGGACACAACCGGCTTTGCTGTGTCCGGCTATGATGTTGTGGCCTATTTCAGCCTGCCCCAATCCGAAGTTGGTCAACCTCAGGCCGCTGCTGTTCCGGGTAAGGCCAGCTATACTGCGGATTACAACGGCGCGACCTTCGCGTTTGCTTCTGCTGAGAACCGTGACACGTTCCTCGCGGACCCCGCCAAATTTGCTCCTCAATATGACGGGCACTGCGCTTATGGCGTGTCCAAAGGCGGTAAGGTTCCCGGCAACCCGAACCTGTGGCGCATTGTGGATGGGAAACTGTATCTGAACATCACCAAGAACGTGGTGGGCTTCTGGGAAGAAGACATCCCCGGCAACATCACACTGGCTCAGACCAACTGGCCGGGCATTGAACCCGCAGGTGCGTCAGATCGGGCGATCCCGGACTTTTCGTCCTCTGCCCCTCTGAACTAATACGGTGAACTGAACACGACCGTTTGGCCCTCCCCCCGGGCCGAACCGCGCCTTGGGTGACTTGCTCGCTCAAGGCGTTTTTGTTTTGGTACTCTTCGGTCAGCAATCGTCTTCGACTCTTGGGCGCAGCAACAAGGGCACCCAACGAAGAATACAAAAAACAACAGCCTACAAAGACGAGAAAAAACGCCACAACACTTGCGATGCGTTGATTTCTTGGGTTGCAGGCCCTTGCAGTCTTGTGGGCCTTGCACCGCGTCTTGGCCAGTCATGCCCATGACCTTCGATCAGAACAAACATCAAAGGCGCTCTGCATCCTTTGAAACCGAAAATGCGAACGCGCGTTCCATCATCCATGCGGTCGATCGTCTGTTCGCTTCGATTACCCGAGCACCGATTTCGATTTCTCCAAACTTCAATGGTCGCCTCGCTCGATAGCGTTCCGCCCAAGCGGCTGGAAGCTGGACGCCCATTGTGTGGAGCAATCGGGTCTTTGGTCCCATGAAAGAAAATTGCGGGAACTGGCGCTCCGGTCCGGCATTGAAACTTCTGCGGTATCTTTGTCGCAATAACCGCAATCCCTTTGAATTGGCGTGGTTTCTCACAAGCAAGTCGCATCGCCATACCACCCCCATTGGAGTGCCCGGCAAGGTATACCTGGTTGCGTGCTGTGATACCGCGACGCACCAAACTTTCGGTCAAAGCGGAAATGTAACCGACATCGTCGATTGTCTCCGACGGTGATCGACCATCGTTCCATTTGCGCTTTCGCCCACGGGGATAGACCACAACAATCCCTTGCTCGCGCGCGATCTGGTTCAGTTGGGTTTTTGAACGCATGTTTCTTGGCGTGCCCAAAAACCCATGCATGGCAATCAATGTTGGAGCGGACTTGTTCTTGTCACTTCTGCCGTCGAACACCTCGAAATTTCGACCCAGAAATGTTTCGGACAGTGCGACAGATGGAGCCGCTTGCAAGAACAAGCAACTGAACATCAGGCTGACGCATATGCTTTTCAACATTGGACGTGACTACTTGAAACGCGGCTTGATGTCTAACTTTGGCATAAACGACAACTCTAAGTTCTAACGCAAAAACGCATTTTCTTGTGCAATTTCCATGACAAGCAGCAATTCCGACGTAAGGTGAGCAAAGACTCAATGACCCCGGAACCAAAATGGCCAAATTTCGCTACCCGCTCGACACCGCCGCCAAGCTGGCGCAGGCCTCGTACAAAGCCACAACGCATCCATCCGTAAAATCCAAGATTGCCCGTTCGCTCAACAAGGACGACGTGCAAGCGCACTTGCTGGACAATGGCGTGCTGCTGATACCGGGATCGAATTCTGTGATGGATTACGTGCGCTTCAATCTGCGGCCAATGCGAATTGGCTCCAAGAAATACACCATGGCCTCTTCCAAGTCCGCAAAGGGCGCATCCGGCACGTTCTGGCACCAAGGCTTCCTGCGCCACGCCAAGGAAATTTTTGACTGGGTGGAAGCCGGTGGTTCCAAACCGCGGTACATCATCGGGCATTCATTGGGGGCTGCGGCGACACAAATCCTGACCAAAAGCTGGAGAGTCTCTGGCGTTGGATTTGCCGCGCCACGTCCGCGCAAGCATAGCGGCAAGTTGGCAGGCGACGAATATTGCTTATGCCTAAACCGTGCGGACGATTTCGTTACCACCGTACCCAGTCGGTTTCACCACATCGGGACAGTCACCAAATGGAGCGGATCCAAATCCAATTTCGGCCCGGATCACGCGATGAAACACTACCGCACCGCCGTGACCGAAGCGCAAGCCGCTGGTGTCTTGCCCGTCAAATGGCCGAAATAACCTTCGCAATCTCCTGATCTAACGCCTGCAGGTTTCGCATGAGCCCATCGTGACGCGCCGTTCTGTTATTGACTGACGGGTCAATTTACCGGAAACCTTGGCATCAGCAGGAGGGATGCAGATGCCGAAAATCGGGATGGAGCCCATTCGCCGCGCCGCTCTGGTCGAGGCGACGATTGCCGAACTGGGTGATGCGGGCACGCTGGACATCACGGTCAGCCAAATCGCGCGGCGCGCTGGCATGTCGTCGGCGCTAGCGCATCACTATTTCGGCGGCAAGGACGATATCTTTGTTGCGGCCATGCGGCAGATTCTGAAAGACCTTCAACAAGATGTGACGGCCTGTATGAACCGTGCGACGACGCCCTTGGGTAAGCTGCGCGGGATCGTGGAAGGCAGTTTTGCGCCATCCTCTTTTGATCCCACCGCGATCAACGCGTGGATGTTGTTCTACACAATGGCGCGCACGAACGGCGATGCGCACCGATTGCTGCGCGTCTATCAAGGGCGGCTGCGCACCCATCTGCGCATCGCGCTGCGCCCGATTTCAGATCATCCCGAAGCGGACGCGGAAACGGTGGCAGCTTTGATTGACGGTTTGTACCTGCGCGCAGCCTTGAACCGATCCTATAGCGCTCAGGAAGTTGTCGCCCACGCGCTGTCCGTCGTGGATGCCATTGTGGAGCGCCGCGCATGAGCACACCGAACATCCTGATCTTCATGGTGGACCAGTTGAACGGGACACTGTTTCCCGATGGCCCGGCGGATTGGCTCCATGCTCCGAACCTGAAGGCCTTGGCGGCACGTTCCACCCGGTTTCGCAATTGTTATACTGCCTCTCCGCTTTGTGCTCCGGGCCGCGCTGCGTTCATGTCTGGCCAATTGCCAAGCGCGACCGGGGTCTATGACAACGCGGCGGAGTTCCGCAGTGACGTGCCCACGTATGCACACCACCTGCGCCGTGCGGGATATCAGACCTGCCTGTCGGGCAAGATGCATTTTGTCGGCCCTGACCAGATGCACGGGTTCGAAGAACGGCTGACGA
>CAZDXI010000302.1:0-4170 GCA_964509095.1 uncultured Rhodobacterales bacterium | reverse complement strand
GCGTTATCTTTGGGACACGCCGCATATCTTGGACGGACGAAAGTTCGAAAGTCTACTGCCCGGATTTCAGCACACGCCAATGGAACAAGCCTTGCGACAGGCGACTCGCCACATCGCACGTCGATCAGTCGCGACGCGAAACGCAAAGCTTCAGTCCGCGCGCTGAAGGTCCACCCAAACGAGACGGTGGCGGCTGGCTGTCTCCACGATCTCAAACGTTTCATGTTCCGGGTCTGGCCAGAATACGCCGGACCCGGAGACGCGCCATTCAGTTGACGGCAGAACGTAGCTGAGCCGCATGTTTTCAAGGTCCTCCCGCTTCCAGTCCACGGTTAGCTTCCCGGCGCTGCCCGTTGGCTTGGGGTCCTGCAAGGTCGGGTGGCTGAGCAGGGTGCGGATGGCTTCTCTGCGACCGTCTCCTCGCTCTGGATCAAGGTTCGCATGACCTGCCAGGACCAACCCGCTTGGGGCAGGGGCATCCAACGCCCCGTTCAGCAGATGGGTCCAGAACATCAATTCATCATGATTGCGTCGTCCGTTTCGATCCTCATCCCCGTCAAAGACTGGAGTGTTTGCGGAAAACGTTCCAATCCACGCGCGTCCGTGGTCCGGGATATCAATCGGGACCAGCCAATGTGCCGTACTGGACAGGCGCAAGATGTCTTCCACGCCCTCCGGCTGGCCCGGCCATGGAAGCAGTGCGCCGGGTAAATCTCGCCAGAGCATGGCGGTGTAATCGCGGATCGATGTGGTCTCTATCGGCCATCGGGACAGCACGGCCAGACTGTTCTGCCCCGTGAACTCTCCATAGGACTGGGCATCCTCGGCGTCGCCGACAGTGCCGTTTCCATCCAGATCAAACCCGGTGGGCGTGCCGCGATTAGGCTTGGCGGCAAAAACGTGGGGATAGTCGAGCCCCCTGTCGCGCAACGCGTCTGTCAGTGCGCCGATGCCCAAACCATCAAGGTCCCAATCAATGCCCCACACCACAAGAATGTCGGGGGATTGTGACGTGATTACCTCTAGTGCGGCCTGCACTTGTTTGTCCTTGCCGCGCACTATGTCGCGTAACATCAGGCCGGGGCCGTCTCGGGTCAATTCGGTGTGGTAGAATGCGATGCGGAATGACGAGTTGTCAGCGAATGCTGGAATCGCGCAGATCAACCACAACCAAGCTGTGATCAGACAGGTTGATAATCCGCTTCGTCTTCGGCGGCGTAGGCCCGACGGCGCTTGTCTTCGATCATGTCGGCCACGCGATGCAGGGCCAATCCGCGCATGATCATCGACGCGGGCAGGAACGCCCAAGCTGTCATGGTCCAGATCAGTGTGTGTGAATTCGCCAGCGAAATCGGGTCGAGCAACGAGGACGCCAGTTTCACAATCGCCGGGATCACAAACGGCAACAGGAAGCCCAGCGCGATGTTCAGCCTTGCATCCCGGCGCAGCCGGTCGAGCACATCGCCCCCGGCTGTCGGATCGAACAAGGGAAGGTTCACCCATACGTTAAAGACCCGGTTGCGTGCGGGCCAACCCATGACGCGCACAAGGAAAACGAAGATGATCATCGCTGTCAGCGACACAAGATACGCGATGCCAGCGGCCGTTCTGACCGACGCCACCAGATCGGCGCCCGCGTTTTCGGGCAGCATCAACACCACCAGCCTTACCGGAGAAAACGGGAAATCGATAGCATTCCCGATGATCGTGCCCAGCGATGTCATGGCATTTGTCAGCAAAGTCGGTTCGATCTGCCCTCGGCTGATCACGGTTAACAGGAACACCGTCGTGAAAAGCATCAAGAACCGTAACCGGTTGAAAGGCGGGGCGTCGCGGAACTCCACAATAGACGGGAAATGCGCGCTGTATTCGATGAATGTCAAAAGGGCTGCCAGAAGCGCGATCAGCACAACAATCTGCGGAGCTTCGCCCACATTGCCGGGCAACAGCAGCGCCGGGGTGGCGATCAACAACGCCACCAGAAACGCACGCATGAATGCGCCTGCAATTCGTGCAATCACTGCTCGATCCCCTCAAATCGGCCGACACCGGTACTTTGCCGGAGCCATGTTCCAACTTGATTACGCCAATTATGGCGATATGCCTCATTCTCGCCCAATTTCTGCCTTCTTTCCGACCCGTACTCAACCCACTTGGTTAATGAAACATTAAGACTGAGGTTGTTTGTCGACCAAACTGGTGCGTTCTTGCATCAATTTTGAGGCATGAATGAGATGCGTTTCTACATCTTGTGGCTCACGTCGCCACTGCCACCAAACGTCGAAAGACTCTAGGTCTTACAACCCCCACATCACAGATGCTGGCAGAAAAACGTTGATGGAGCGTTAAGGACCGGGGACTTGCCCCGATCCTGCCGTAAGTGTCGCAGGCTTAGACCCAGGGACGGGCCTGAGACGCCTGTTCTTCAAAGCTGGCGATGGAGGCTTGCTTTTCCATAGTCAGCCCAATGTCATCCAGCCCGTTCATCAGGCAGTGCTTTTTGAACGCGTCCAACTCGAAGCTGAACACATCGCCATCGGAAGACGTAACTGTCTGGGCGTCAAGGTCTACGGTCATTCGCGCGTTGGAGCCTTTCTCGGCGTCCTTCATCAACACATCGACCGCTTCCTTCGACAAAACGATCGGCAGAATACCGTTCTTGAAGCAGTTGTTATAGAAGATGTCAGCGAACGATGTGGAAATCACCGACTTGATACCAAAGTCTTTCAATGCCCACGGGGCATGTTCCCGAGAAGAGCCGCAACCAAAGTTGTCACCCGCCACGATGATCTCTGCATCGCGATAGGCGTCTTTGTTGAGCACGAAATCTGGGATTTCATTGCCGTCGTCGTCATAACGCATTTCGTCAAACAGATTCACGCCAAGGCCGGAGCGCTTGATCGTTTTCAGGAACTGTTTAGGGATGATCATATCAGTGTCGATATTAACCAACGGCATCGGCGCTGCGATCCCGGTGAGTGTTTCGAATTTATCCATCTGTGTCGTCCTTTCGGAGAATGTCTGTTGGTCTGGGCGTGTGTGTCGCGTTGCGCGACGCGATTGCCGCGCAGTGCGCTCGAAGCCCATGAAATCTGGTTTGGTGATCTTGCTGACAGCCTGAACCTTGTTGCCGCCCAGAATGGGTTCGACAAAATTGGCCTTGGCCATTTCGCTGACCATAGCTTCTGCTTGAGGCAACGAGACCTTCAAGCAATGGGCAATTCCGGCTGCACTTACCTGCGCACGTGTACGCGCATGAAAGACGGCCAGTCCATACTGATAACGCGAGTAGTGCGTCGCAACTCCTGCCGACGCACTCACAGAGGGAAGCATCGGCGCCAGCGCCGAGGCTCCTATCATGGTCAAGAATTCGCGTCGTTGCATGTCAGCCTCTGATCCTGATGCGCCTACATCATCTCCCGCACATCGGTCAGCTTGCCGGTCACCGCCGCCGCTGCCGCCATGGCTGGCGACATCAAGTGCGTGCGTCCTCCACGGCCCTGACGGCCTTCAAAGTTACGGTTGGACGTTGCGGCGCAACGTTCGCCCGGTTGCAACTGGTCGGGGTTCATCGCCAAGCACATGGAACAACCCGCAAGGCGCCATTCGAAACCGGCCTCCTTAAAGATGTCTGCTAGGCCCTCTTCTTCCGCCTGCGCGCGCACAAGGCCGGAACCCGGCACCACCATCGCACGTTTCACGGCGACTTTCTTCCCTTTGAGGATCTCAGCGGCGGCGCGCAAGTCCTCAATCCGCCCATTGGTGCAGGAACCAATGAAGACTGTATCGATTTCGATATCGGACAAAGGCGTGCCCGGTTTCAGGTCCATATAGTCGAGCGAGCGTTGCGCCGCGCCAACCTTGCCTCCCTCAAAATCATCTGCTGCCGGAACAGCTGCCGTGATTGGCAGCACATCCTCGGGCGAGGTGCCCCAAGTTACGACTGGTGCGATGTCTTCGCCCTTGATTGTCACAACCATGTCCCAATGTGCATCGTCATCTGAATAAAGCGTCTTCCACCACGCCAATGCGGCTTCCCATTGCGCACCCTTTGGCGCGTGCGGACGGCCCTGCACGTATTCAAATGTCTTTTCATCAGGAGCGATCAGGCCCGCGCGAGCGCCGCCCTCGATCGCCATGTTGCAGACGGTCATGCGCCCTTCCATGGAC
>CAZDXI010000301.1:0-4180 GCA_964509095.1 uncultured Rhodobacterales bacterium | reverse complement strand
GCGCAGAGTCACTACAATCTCGTCCGCGTCAGGGTGCGTTTGTGCAATACCCGAAAAGCGTGCTTCTTCAGCAGCCATGTCTTCGATCAATGGGTCTTCGACCTTACCGCTGTTGCCGGGGTATCGGTACCAGCCCACGCCCACTTTGCGACCCAACCTGCCTTCGGCGACCGCACGCGCGAATAGCGGCAAGGAAACTGGCCGGGCCAGTCGGTCCAGTACATGTTCCCGCGCCAGCAAGGCCGTATCAACGCCCTGCACATCTTGGGTCTCAAACGGGCCGCGCGCGAAGCCTGCGGCTTCAAGGGCCATATCAATTTCCGTTGGCGACGCGCCTGCCAACATCACCTGCTCCAAGGCAACGCTTTGTACCGCGAAACATCTTTGGGAGACAGGCAACTCTCCTTCTGGAAGCCGCACCAAGTCTGCATTCAACGCGTTTGCGACGGCCTGAACTGGTGTTGCCACCTGCGGCGCCATCACCTCCACGAGCACAGAATTGGAATGGGATGTAGTCACACAAATGGAAGGTCCGGGATCAAACCAATTGAGGGACACTGTCGGTATCCGGGAACCCTTGATCGCTTGGCCCAGGCACAGATCGTATATCGGCGGTTTATAAAGCTGATCGATAACAGTAAGTCGAGTCGACCGGCTGTGCCGGTCCACTAAGTCAGCGAGGCGCTTGCGGTCGTGTGTGTCCGCCTCAAGGAGGTCAACGACAAGCCCGGAATCAGCGCATTGTGCCGCCAGAGTCAGATGTTCCCCACCTTGGATCAGTATCCGCATCGGTGATCTGAAGTTATCAATCCAAGAAACCGTTAAGCGCGATCAGTGCCAGAAGCTCTTCGTGGGACTGGTCCGCCGTTTTTCCGGTTGTGTCGACCCGCGCATCAGCGCGCGCATAATCCGCGCCCCGATCTTCCAACAGGCTGCGCAACTGATCCATTGCGCCAGCCTGCCCTTGCATGGGGCGCATGTCACCTTGGGCGCGAACGCGTGCCATATGTTCTTCCGGTGACGCTTTGACCCAGACTGTATGAAAGCGGGACAACACAGTGTCGTAGGTCTCTCGGTCGCTCACGATCCCACCGGCCACAGCAAGGATCAGCTTGTCATGACGTGCAGCCACGCGGCGCACCGCTTCGGATTCCATCTGGCGATATCCGTCTGAACCGTAGAGCGCCATGATCTCACCCACGGGCATGCCTGCGGTTAACTCGATATCCCTGTTCAGTTCAATGAACGGAATGTTCAACGCGTCACCCGCGCGGCGCCCAAGCGTCGATTTCCCTGCACCGCGCAGACCGATCAAACAAATACGGTGTGCTTTGTCAGGAACCTCGGCGGCGGCTTCCAACCGGCGCACAACTGCTGCTTGGGTCGACGTGTCAGCACGACGGTACAAGTCAAGCAAACTAGCTTCCTGTTCGGCCACGGGGTCCTGTAAAAGGTCGATCAACCGCAGATCCAAAGCTGCGGCAACACGTTGCAGCAACGCGATAGAAATATTGCCCTGCCCGCCTTCAAGCTGAGCCAAATAGCGCGCGGAGACGCCCGACAACTCAGACAAGCTCCGTCGTGGCATCCGGCGCGCGGTGCGCGCTGCGCGCACGGTATTCCCAACACGCTGCAGGAGCGCTTGAGTATCCGCGTCTGGATCTGAAACGGTTGGACTGTGCTTCATCAGGACACCGGTATTTTTGGCAGAAGTGGTTCGATCAAGGCTCGGAACTCCGGCGGGGCCGCGCGGCTCTTGAACTGGTCTGCGATGATGAAAACGCAGGTGAACAAACCCTCAAAGCAAAGTGTGTCCGCCTGATAGCCTTCCACTCGGAAAGTCACAGACTTCTCGCCCAATCGCTGCGGTCGTACATGGCATTGCAAACGATGGCGTGGGGTGATGGGCGCGCGGAAATCCATTTCAAGACGCACGAACGGCGTGCCTACGTTGCGGTCCAGTTCCATCTGGTACCAGCCGTCACCCAGATGGGTTTCCCACCAGCCGTTTATCGCCTCTAGCGCCCAGCCCGGAATGTTACCCGTGTAAGCGATCTTGGCGGGATCACAATGCCCCCAAGAGACACGGATTTCATGAACGTAAGCGTCTGACATTAATATGTTTCCACGTGGTAGCGCCCTTCACTGCGCATGACGTCACGCAGGGTCTCCCACGATTGGCCGATAGTTTCAGAAATGGTCGAGAATGCTTGATCTAGCCCGGTCTCCATTTCCTTCAATCCACAGATATAGATGTGGGTTGTGGGGTCGCCCAGTAGTTCGGCAACTTTTTCTTGTTCGCCCAGCATTCGGTCCTGCACATACTCTTTTTGCCCATCCCGCGAGAACACAAGATGCTGCTGCAAAAGCGTATCTGGTACCTTCTTCAAGGGCCCAAAATACGGCAAACTGTCGGGTGTGCGGGCGCCAAAAAACATGACCATAGGCGCTCCGCTGGTTCCGGCGCGCTCCTTTTGCATCGTGAACGCGCGCATTGGTGCGGCGCCGGTGCCCGTACAAATTAGCAGCATCCGCGCGTCTGCGTCGTTCGGCATCAAAAAAGTGGCACCGAAGGGACCGGTCACCTGCACTTTGGCGCCTTTCTCCAGATCGCACAGATAATTCGAGGCGAGGCCCTGATCTTCCCGTTTCACCGTCAGAGAGATGTTGTGAAAGCCGGGCCGTTCTCCGTCGCGGGGCGACGACACAGAATACAAGCGCGGCAGATGCGCCTTACCATCTGCGTCAGTGCCCGGCGGTATGATCCCGACCGACTGTCCTTCCAGTACAGGAAATGGCGCACCTTGGGGGTCCAGAATGATATGGCGCACGTCGTGTTGGCTGTCTTTGGTCAGGCGGTAGTTGCCTTGCACACTCATCTCGACCGGTTTGCCAAGGGAGTACATGTTGATCGCCGGTTTGGCCGCTGTAGCCGGAGCCTTGGCTTTCCCGCCTGCGCCCGCATGCGCCTCCGCAAGAAGTGCGGCAATCGGATCGTCTTCGTCATCGGACGATGCTGTCGAATCCGGTGCGATGTCTTCCTGTTCTGGCAGTTCGAGCCATTCGAATTGCTCTTCGACGCTGTAGGCTTTGTCCTTGCTTTCGACCACCCGCCATTCGTCAATCGATCCGGTGGGGCATACGGGAATGCAGTCCATACAAAAATTGCACTTGTCCGCGTCCACGACGACATTGTCATCGTTATGCGTAATTGCCTCAATCGGGCACGTCATCTCGCAGGTGTAGCACCGAATGCAAATCTCGGGATCAATCAGGTGCTGTTTGAACGGGGCGGTCATTCTCGTTTCCTCTTCACAGATGGCTGGACAGGCTGGAGGAACTTTTGAAATTCCTCCACCACAAATTTCATAAATTTGTGAAGCTGCGCTTAGGCCATGTGCAGTTTGACGTACTCAAAATCGCCCGGTTTATTGTCAATGCCCACTTTGGGCGGCGCAATCCAGCTCGCGTACTTACCGGGCTCGTAACAAGGTTTCATCAGGGATTGGATGAAGTCTCCATCCGCTTTTGAGGGCAACCAGTCATCTCTGCGGCTCTCCCAGTCAGCGTCAGAAATGACGTTGCCTTGCGGGTCCGCTTTGATGGCAGAGAACACGCCAATCTGACGATGGAACGCCTCATGCGGCAGTTGCATTGCAAAATCCACACCGGACTTGGCAATCAACTTGTTCCAGCGACCGACACCGCCTGCTGCATCCCGGACGTAATCGTCACGCAAACGCATATTGATCGCAGTTAAAGCAGGAACGTCTTCGGTAACAATCTTGCCATCTACAATGTTGGCCACCTGATATGTCGCGTCTTTCAACTGATGATCGTCGTCGATCCGCGCTTCCATATAGCGACCTTTAATCCCAGAGTTGAACGCATTGGCCGCGTTCGTGGAAACTTCCGAACCAAACAGGTCGAGCGATAACGAATAGTGCAGGTTCAGCTTCTTCTGGATCGTCGGCAGATCGATCACTCCAAGGTCCCGGATTTTACCAATGTCATAAGGATCCGTGATCCCTGCGGCGTTCATCGCATCGCAGGTCGCCTGAATGGTGCGTCCTACACCTGTTTCGCCGACAAACATATGGTGCGCTTCTTCGGTCAGCATAAAGCGGCAGGTGCGGCTCAGCGGATCAAAGCCGGATTGCGCGAGGCTTTCCTACTGCAT
>CAZDXI010000300.1:0-4186 GCA_964509095.1 uncultured Rhodobacterales bacterium | reverse complement strand
AATCAGCGCTGTGGCCTCATCCGCACTGAGAGGTCCTTCCAGAAGGGCGTCTGCGGAGTCCGTCGTTGGTGATCCGGTCGATGGTACGAGGCTTTGTGCCGACACAGTTGTGACAAAGGTAAGTGCCACCCAAAGGGCGATGAATGCAGAGATCAAAATGCGCACGGTGTCCCTCCCAGACATATGTAGTCACCTTGGTTCAGGAAATGGGCGGGAGCAAGTGAAAGGTGTTAACTTTCGAACAATTGCGCCCGACGCCAGAGTTTGAACAGGTGATCCAAAGCCGATGTGCGGTGGCATCAGGTGAAGCCACCGCTGTGTGGTTCAGCGTGTCCAGTATTCTGGAATTAGGCTCAGCAAGAAGTCTCCGCCGTATCCCGGAAACGCCGCTTTGATCATTGCGGACGCCTCATCGGGCGTGGCGGCGTTCGTCATCGCGTTATCCATCACCTTGATATACGCAATAGCCGTGTCCAAATCCCCGCGACTGGTGGGGAGACCGTGACCGACAAGCAGGGTCTCGCAGGTCGGATCATCGCGCAGCTCTTCCAGAATGCTGATCCAGTTTGCCCGATTTACCCCCGGAGCAAAGAACACCCCGTTGTAGACAAGGTCTTGAACAATAGCGACTTTCTGGTCCGGCAGAACCACGACGACATGATGCGGGGCTTCGGCGTTTTCATAGTGACGGAATTCGACCGGGACACCTGCAATCTGGGTGCTGCCGATCGCAAGGTCGGGGCCATCGGCCACGTTCCTAGGCGCCTGTCCATCTTTGGCGCGCGCCTCGGCGACGACCGCATCACGGATCGCTGGGAGCGTAGCAAATTGCACGCCTTCGAAGACGTCAGCGCCGCTCCAGTGGTCGGGGTGCTCGTGGCTGAGAACCGCCATCCCAACGGGCTTACCCGTACTGGCAATGGCTTTGGCAACCTCCATGGCCGTTGGCGGTATGAAGGTCGCATCCACCAGCAGCAGCTGGTCTGCAAACTCAACAATGTGCGCCGTTACGTGGACGGCCTGCGCGGGTGACACGTATGTATGGAACGTCACGCCGCCGGTGGTGAAGCTGTGGATTGTCCCGGATGGGATGTCTCCGCTTTGTGCGATGGCCGATGTGGGACGCAGGGTCTGTTGCAACAAAGCGGCGGCTCCGATTGTGAGTGTGGCACCCTGAAGCAGGGTCCGGCGCGAGATATCAGGTGTTGTCATAGTCATCTCCTGTTGTTGGTGGGGGTTCAGGCAGCACGCTGCCAAGTCAGTGTCGGGTTTTCGCGGAACGCGAAGCGAGCGAGGTGATCGCCAACGAACCGTTCCAGTCGGGTCAGATTTCTGGGCTGGCCTTCGACAGTGATGGACAAGGCTGTGTCCGTTGCGGCCATTTCACAGGTGCCGAAAGGCAAAGTGACTGCGCCTTCGGACGGGGTGAATGTAACGGGAACCTTGTGGCCGAAGTGCTTGCCAAGTTGCTGTAAATACTTGGATGCGTGGGATGTCGTCAGGTGCAGAGTGCTGCGTGTCATGTGTCTCTCCGGGTTATGAGAGACAGATGTAGACAGGTGGAAATCGTTTGATTATCCCACTTCTGTCGTCAACATTGTTCGATGGATTAGAAAAATGGATGAATATCGCGGGCTTGCCGTTTTTGTGGCTGTTCACGAGGCAGGCAGTTTCAGTGGGGCTGGTCGGCGGCTCAAGCTGTCCACGTCGGTGGTTAGTCATCATATCTCCAAACTGGAAGCAAAGGTGGGCGCGTCACTGTTCTTTCGCTCGACACGGTCGCTGTCGCTGACGCCGGAAGGTCAGACAATTTTGCAAGCAGCGCGTGCGATGGTGAATGCCGCTGATGAGGCGCTGGATCTGTTAACCGAAACGAGTGAGCAGCCGGCAGGTGCATTGCGTCTCACTTTGCCTGCACTCGGAGAACGCAGTCCGTTGCACCGGTCGATCCTGCGATTTGTGCGCGCGCATCCGATGGTCGCGGTTTCTATGCATACGAGCGAGTATCCGGTTGATCTGGTGAAAGAAGGGTTCGACCTCGCCTTCCGTCTGGGGGTGCTGAAGGATAGTGCCATGATGAGCAAGCGTATCGGCAGTTTCGGTCGCAAGCTTGTCGCAAGCCCGGACTATTTGGCGGGGCGGCCGAAGGTCGAAACACTGGAGGACCTGCAGGCTTGCGACTTCATTTCGATGGCCATGTTGCCGGACGCAATTACGCTGCTGCGAGACGGTGAACAGTTCAGCTTTGAGCCTGAACACGTCCGGCTTGAAGTTCATTCTTTGTCGTCGGCTAAATTGGCGGCCCTCGAAGGACTCGGGGTCCAGCATTTGCCCAATAGTGAGGCCGACGCGGAAATTGCGCAGGGGCGATTGGTGGAAGTCTTGCCGCAATGGTCGCTGCACGAACTAGGCATCTTTGCCGTCTGGCCGGATATCGGGCCACAAAAGAAACTGACCCGCCGATTGATCGAATTTGTCGATGCGCAGCAACCCAAACTTCAATAGCGCTGGAGCGGTTGAAGCTTGCGAAACGTCGTCTGTCGTAACGTGGGTGTCTGAGGGTTTGGCTGAGGGTGCTGAGCAGAGGCCAAAAAAAAGGCCGAGCACGAAGCTCGGCCAAGTCCAACAGGGAGGTATGAAGATCAAGCGCCACAGCGCAATCTCCATGACATTGAATTAGGTAGCGACCCTTAACCTATCAAGGATAAAAATGCCGCATGTCGGGCAAAGCTGGTATGCATCTGATGCATAGCTTAGCTGTTTTGCAATGCACGGGCCTGTTGGCGGTAGGCTTTGATTTCGTCCTGAACAAAGTCACGAAAGGCGGCTACGCGCTTGGATTGACGCAATTCTTCGGGATATGCGAGGAACACCGGAACCTCTGCGGATTGCGTATCTGGAAGCACCGATTGCAGGTCGGGATATTCCAAAGCGACGTAATCTGGCAGCACACCGATGCCCAGATCATGCAGGGTGGATTGCAGCACGCCGAAATAATTATTCACAGTCAGCAGGGATCGTATCTCATACGTCAACAAATGCTGCACAAGGCTTAACCCGGCGCTGACCTGAGTCGAAGCCGGGCTTTGGCAAATGACCCGGTGATGGCGCAGATCATCGAGCGTTTCAGGCGTTCCATTACGCTCCAAGTAGGTTTGCGTGGCGAAGAGGGCCATGCGCACAGACATCATCTTTTTGCGCACCAGATCGGCTTGGCTGGGTTCTTTCATGCGGATGGCCACGTCCGCCTCGCGCATCGGCAAGTCCAACACCCGCTCTTCCAGCATCAGATCGACCTTGAGGTCGGGATATTGCGCGTAAAGCTTGTTAAGCCTAGGGGCGAGCCAGATTGACCCAAAGCCAATTGTCGTAGTGACGCGCAACTCACCAAAGACTTCTTCTTCGCTGTCTCGAATCCGGGCGGCGGCTGTATCAAGGCGCCGATTCATCGCAGATGTTGCGTCAAACAGCAATTCGCCCTGTTCCGTCAGAATCAGACCCCGCGCATGACGATGAAACAGGGTCGCGTTCAGCGATTCTTCGAGCGCGCGAATCTGGCGACTTACCGCAGATTGGCTGAGATGCAGGCGATCCCCCGCATGTGTGAGGCTTCCCGCATCAGCAACGGCGTGAAAAATTCGTAACTTGTCCCAGTCCATCTCGGTAACTTTCTATGCGTTGCGCCTTTGGTAAAGGAAATATTCCAACGTGACAGGGAACGCATGGGGAAAGAACGAAATTTTTTCTCGTCAGGTCAGTAATTGTGACCTATATAGGGCCAAATATATGCAACACTGATCTGCGCGGGGAGGCGCATCAGATGAGCACGCAAAAAGTTTCGCTGAACGACCGGTACGATTTGGACAAGAGCCCTGTGCTGTTGAACGGCACGCAGGCGCTTGTGCGCTTGATGATGATGCAAAAGGCCATCGACCGGGCGGCGGGGTTGAATACGGCTGGACTGGTGACCGGGTATCGCGGATCGCCGCTGGGTGCAGTTGATATGCAGATGATGCGTGCAGAGAAGGCGCTGGCCGAAGCGGATGTGGTGTTTCAGCCGGGCTTGAATGAGGATCTCGCCGCGACTGCCATCTGGGGCGCACAACAGGCGGAGTTGCGCGGAGAAGGCAAATACGACGGCGTGTACGGTCTTTGGTACGGCAAAGGTCCGGGCGTGGACCGCACC
>CAZDXI010000299.1:0-4199 GCA_964509095.1 uncultured Rhodobacterales bacterium | reverse complement strand
CGGCCCATAAGAGACATTCATCACCCAATCCCGATGCTACAGTCGCAGCCCACATAGCCGACATTCGCTGCTGTCGTGAGATTGAAATTTTTGTGTATCCAGAGCGATTCTCTGGTCGATAGTTGACGAAGCTTGGTAGCTTGTTCGCTTTGTCAATTTCAGAACAGGCCACCGAGGAGTTTGCCCGACCGTTTCCGGTCAGGCTTTCAATTCCGGTTGGCTCGGTCAATTACTAACTGCCTGGGTCAGCCCCCGCAGGCTGCGACGGCGGTTGGGTGAGGTTTCCAAAGAAGACTGATACGCCTCTGCCGCGCCTGCCTTATCGCCAAGCTCAAGCAAAAGGTCTCCCAGCAGTTCGCGGGCGGGTAACACATGTCCTGGCGTGACGGGCGCCTTGCCGACCTTGTCTTCGGCATCAGCAGCCTTGCGCATCAGGTCCTCGGCGACATCATCGTCCCCATTCGCGAGTGCGAGCCAGGCTTCGATGCTCGCGGTTTGCGCACCGAGCAGAGCAAGCCAGTACTTCGCGTCGCGCTGTTCCATCTCGGTTCTGAGTTTCGACATTTCAGACAAAGCGTTTTGCGCAACTATGGGGTTGTCTGAGCGCGCAGCGCCAAGCCCAATGGCAAACCAGCGGATGGCGACGGCCTGCGGATACCGCTCCCAGCTGACGGCGGGGTGCAACGTAGTTGGCAATTTCGCGGCCGCCTCCCAATCATCCTGCTCCAGCGGCAACCGTGACGGGGCCGCTGCTGCCGCGTAGGCGGTGCCAAAGACATTCTGATGGTTTGCGTGGCTTTCCATCTCCGCCAATTGAGCTGCTGCGGTGTCCATGTTGCCCATCTGCAAGTGTGCATAGATCGCATAGTCCATGGCATGAATGTAATGTCCACTCAGCACGTCAGGGCTGCTCATATCGATGACCGCCTTGGCGCTGCGTGCGTTCAAATCGGCGGATTCCTCCCACAGCCCGAGCCGCGTGAAGATATGCGTCGGCATATGCAGGGCGTGGGGGTTCTCCGGCGCGATTTCGAGGTAAGCCCGCGACGGGTCCAAGCCGCGTTTAGCCAGCGCTGGATGGTCATAGGCATGAATTGCATAGTGATAGGCTGCGGGGTGCAAAGGCGCATCGATCCTCAGGGCATCCATTTTTGCGCCGGCCTCCTTGAGCTCGGGTACGGCGGCTGGCCCTCTCGGGGCGGCGGTCAGTTGCGCCAACGCGGCAAAAGCGATCGCTTCGTGGTCATCTGGATGGGCCTCCACGATGGCGCTTTGGGCTGCGGCCCAGTTGGCCAGACGTGCCCGATATGCTGTGTCGTCGCCATCGTAGAAAGCGAGCGCAGCCTTTGCGAAGGCGGCTTCGATCTGCGATCCAGTGTCCAACTCGGCAAGCCGCGCTGCCGCCGCCTGGCCCGCGTTCGTTTCGTCTGGGGTCGGCCCACCCGGCCAAAGCGGGTGGAACATGCTCATCGCAATACCCCATTGGGCCATAGCGCAGGCTGGATCGGCCAAAGCGGCCTTTTCGAAAGCCATGGCAGCGTGAGTGTACATCATATGATGCAGCTGCAGGAGCCCAGTATCAAAGTGTGACTGAGCCGAAGCCGAACAACTTGTCTTGAAAGAAACCTCTCCCAGTTTACCAGATGCCATCTGCGCTTGTGATGTCCCGGCAACGGTGGCAAAGGCGAGTGCGGAAATACCAATTTTCAGAATTCGTTTGTACGTCGTCATGCGATATCCTCCTGTGAAATGCATCACAACAGGACATGTGCACCCGCTTTTTCACCAAACAAAGAAAGATGAAATCTGATGAAATCGGCTTCGAATGCCGGGTAGTCACAGTATCACTCTGGCAGGCCCGCCACGCGCAAACCGGCTTCGAGGGTCTTGCGATCTTCGTGATAGTGAAAGGACATCAGGTCGGAAATCTCAGACACTGATGCTTCGAACCCCATCGCTTCGTAGGTTCGCGTGGCAGCGTGGGCCTTGTCGAGCTTACCGCTCAGCCCGTAGGTCGCGATCAGATACCGCAAGCAGTATGGTGAATCCCCAGCGAGATCCAAACAGGTTGTCAGAGACTGCTCCGCTTCACTATATTTCCCGACGTTAAACTGTGCATGGCCAAGGGCGAAATAGTACCAAAATGGCGGGCTGGGGTGCGACGCGACCGCTTGATCCAGAACCGAGACCGCCGTTTCAGACTGGCCTTGGAAATTCAAAACAACCCCGAGGTACGCACGCGCATCCTCGTTGTCCGGGCGCAATGAGATTGCGGTTCGCAAATGCGCCTCCGCCTTTTTCTGATCGGCAAAAATACTGTGTAAGCGACCTAACGCATAGTGGCCCAACCATTGTTCAGGATCGAGCGCCACAGCCTTCTCCGCATAGTAGATTGCCTTTTCCTTGTCAGCGTCAAACAGGACCGACCAATCATTTTCAAAGCGCACGGCAAGGAGTGTTCCAAGTTCGGCATAAGCCTGCGCGTAGCCGGAATCGAGTGCTATGGCCCTGCGAAAGTGGCGCTCAGCGACTAGACTTTCTTCGAGGCTGAATCGACTGGCAGAGGCACGCCCCTTGAGAAGCTCCAGATATGCATCAGTGCTTTCAGTGCCCGGCAGGCGGGACGAAATCTCGGCCTTCCCTTCTGGTGGCGCGGCCAGATCAACGCGTTCTGGCCAGAACACCCAGACAGCGACACAGGCTGCCGCAGCTAGTGCCAAAACGGCAGTCTGTGGCACGCGCCGCTTTGCCATATCTACATGGTGTACATTCAGGCGATACCCTTCACGTGGGATCGTTTCGATGATGTTGCGCCCGTTCGCTCCGACCAGTTTGCGAATATCCGCGATGCACTGAACCAGACTTTCGTCGGAGGCCAGTACGTCTGTCCAGACTGCCGCCAGTATGTCTGATTTTCGCGCCGTTTGATTGCGCCTTTCGACAAGAAAAGCCAGCACCGCCTTTGACTTGTTGCGCAACGCAACCGGCTGCCCGTCTTTGAAAGATAGGGCACTTGTCCTAAGGTCGAAAAAGACCTCGCCCAGTTGAACAACGTCCGATTTCATAATTTTTCATCCGAAATTTCAGGACATCACGCGTTGTGCAATGATTACTCTAAAGGGCTTGAGTAAGGATTCAAGGTTCAGCGCTTTGACGGCCAACAAGAAAACTAGGAGTAAACCATGCATCATTTAGCATTCTCGTCATTCAGCAGCTTTTTCACGATTAAGACATTGTGCGCAGGTCTGCTTGCGTTCGCGCCTCTGCCGGCTGACGCTGAAGCCATCACAAAACCCATGACTTGGACCCCTGACAGCGGGATGGTGCCAGGGCCGGTTGAAGGTACAACTGCAATTCTGGAGAAAGGGCCTTTTGGCGTGGCGATGGCGGTCAGATCATCCGGGCTCACACCGGGAGACGTGGTCACCGTCTGGTGGGTCGCAATCCAAAACCCCAACGTATGCAAAGGCGAAACCTGCACCCCGGAAGAGACAATGGGGGATGGTGAGTTGAGCGACTCGGTGGTTACGCTGGCTGCAAGTGGTGTGGTTTCGGATGATGGTACAATCTCCTTGGCGGGGTTCCTGCCAAAAGGCGAGGTTGAAGGCAACTTTTTCGACACCACTTTCCACAGTCCCGAAACGGCGGAGTATCATTTGCCAATTCACAATCACGGACCCCTTGACCCCGAAATAGCCGAAGACATGCTTACCAGCTTCCGCGCAGGGTGCACTGACGAAAGCCTTCCAGAATATTACCCCCAAACCGCATTGTCCGACGGTGCCAAGGGCAGTTTCGAATGCAAAACGATGCAGGTAGTCGCTTTTCCAAGTGACAAATAAATTCCAGCCGCAAAGCCATCGCATCATCGGGTCTGTACAGCAGAGTTGGAGGCGACCTTCGAATTCAACCTTCTCCATCAAGCGAAGCTCTTCCCGATATTATTTCACGGCCCGAATGGACTTCCTCCTTGAGCGCTGCGAAAGTTCTTAAGAAATATCGGAATTGGTCCATACTGACCTGGCTCAGAGCCGCTCTCAGTGCGCGTTTCCGCCCGGGATACGTCAACACTATTCACATTCTTCCTCACTGCATATCCGAAAGTCACCGCAGCATCTGCCGAGCCCAAGGGAAATTCAAATGCTTAGAACGGCCCATACCGGACATTGGCCGCCGCATAGTGTGCTGCGCTGCGGCCC
>CAZDXI010000298.1:1838-4214 GCA_964509095.1 uncultured Rhodobacterales bacterium | reverse complement strand
GATCGAAGAAGTCGGTGAAAAGCTGCGCGCCATGATGCCGTGGATCTCCGCAGGCAAAATGGTCGACAAAGCGAAGAACTAAATCGGAAAGGCTGCTGCAAAAGCGGCCTGCCCTTTTGGCGAAACAACAACGGCGCGGCTCTTTGGGTCGCGCCGCATCCATTTGCGATCTTCCATTTGGGTCAGCATCGAACGCCCAAGTGAGCCGGCGAGATGCGTGCGGCGTTCGCTCCAATCAAGGCAAGAGCGGCAAAGGACTGTGCGCTTGGACTGGAGCACAGACAGGTTAACCCCGAAATCGGTGACAAAGCGCGCGCCACTTTCCGTCAAAGTGACCGTTTCCCCTTGTTCCATCAGGTAACCCTGCGCAGCCATGCTTTGAAAAAGCTGCACCCCCAAACGGCCCGCAAGGTGGTTGTAGCATACCCGGGCCGTGCGCAGAGCGTCATCCCGAGGACCCGTCCGCACACGGGTCGTGGAGCGATTGGCCGCGAGGCTCATCAGGGATTCCAACGCAGCAGCCACGTCGCCATCGGCCAATTGGAAGTACTTATGCCGCCCCTGCTTGCGGTGTTGCAGCAGCTCTGCGTCGCTGAGCTTGGCCAGATGTCCGCTGGTCGTGGGCAAGGTCACGCCAGCCTCCTCTGCCAGTTCCGATGCGGTCAGCGCACGGCCATCCATTAGCGCTGTCAGGATGTTGGCACGCGCTGGATCGCCGATCAGCGCGGCGATGCGGGCAATATCGGGGCCTTCTTTCATAGTTTGATCGTGACCGAAGCATTGCGGCCGGTCAACCCGGTATCATGCGGTCAGTACAAAGGAGCCACCCATGCTGACCTGCATCATTCGTTACCAGATTGACCCGACCAAACGCGCATTGTTCGAAGAATACGGCCGCAACTGGGGGGACGCCATTCCACGCTGCGGAGCCGACCTGATCGGATACTTTGCACCACATGAGGGGTCCACCACGTTAGCCTATGGAATCTATAACATCCCGTCGCTTGCAGACTATGAAGGCTATCGCACCAAACTTGCACAGGACCCGGTGGGCAGAACCAACTATCAGCTTGCGCAGGACGGCAAATTCATTATCCGCGAAGACCGGACGTGGTTAACCAACGTGTCGGGAGGACGCACATGATCGCAGTCATTTTCGAAGTCTGGCCCAAAGACGGGCATCGGGAGCCGTATCTGAAGCGCGCAGCAGCGCTGAAGCATCACCTGAGCGACATCCCCGGCTTTATCTCGGTCGAGAGGTTCGAAAGTCTGATGGAGCCGGGCAAGCTTCTGTCACTGTCCTTTTGGGAGGATGAGGCTGCGCTGGAGCATTGGAGAAAGCTACCGGAGCACCGAGATGCGCAGACAAGCGGGCGGGATATTCACTTTGCGGATTACCGACTGCGCGTGGCGGGCGTGATCCGGGACTACGGCATGACAGAACGCGAACAGGCACCGGACGACAGCAAGACGCTGCATGACCGATAGCCCCCAGATCACGTGGAAAAGCTGGGCAATGATCGCGATCCTCGGGGTGACCTGGGGCGCGACGTTCATGGTGACGGAATTGGCGTTGGAGAGCCTGACACCCTTCTGGCTGGCGGCGGGGCGGATTGGCTTTGCGACCGTGTTGATGGTGGCGATCTGGCAAGCCACGGGCGGGCGGTTGTTTGACGCCCCTGCGTCCCGACGCACAAAGGGCACGGTGCTGGTTGTTGGAGGGTTTTCCGCAGCCATCCCGTTCATGCTGCTGGCGTGGGGGCAACAATTCGTGACCTCTGGCTTTGCGGGCGTGTCGATGGCGAGCGTAAGTTTGATCGTTTTACCTTTGGCACATTTTTTAATCCCCGGTGAAGGTTTGACGTTAAGACGTGGCATTGGATTTGGCATCGGATTTGCCGGAGTTTGCGTGCTGATCGGAGGGCAGGCTTTTGACACCACGGGCGCAGATCTGGAGTGGGCGGGGCGCATTGCCTGCGTTGCGGCGGCGTGTTGCTATGGGATGTCGAGCGTCTTGATGCGCCTTTTGCCAAAAGTGGACCCCATCGGCCTGTCCACAGTGCTTCTGATTATCGCAGCGGCCATGGTCATTCCGATTGCTGTGATCAAAGAAGGCGTGCCAGACATGCCAAGCGCGCGATCCTTGGGGATCATCGCCTTTCTCGGCCTAGTGCCGACAGCGGCTGCTAACCTGTTGCGCGTGCTGGTTATTCGCAGCGCTGGTCCGGTGTTCATGTCACTGACGAATTATCAGGTTCCTGTGTGGTCCGTGGTTCTCGGCGCATATTTTCTAAACGAACCCCTGCCCCCCAGCCTGATCTGGGCCTTGGCCTTGATACTCGGTGGGGTCTGCCTCAGCCAATGGGGTGCGTTAAC
>CAZDXI010000298.1:0-1738 GCA_964509095.1 uncultured Rhodobacterales bacterium | reverse complement strand
GTTTCCGCTGTTCCGCTGCCTGCTGGCGCGGTTCTGCTGATGTCTGGTCTGGCACTGGCTGGCGGTCTGGGCGCGCGCAAGCGCAAGCAAGGCTAAGTCACACAAAGAGTTTGGATCAAACCACTCTTGATCCGATCACATGAAAGGGCCTCCGGGGAAACTCGGGGGCTTTTTTCATGAGCCGCTCGCGGATTGTGAAAGGTCAAAAGTTTGGCCATGGTGGCCGGGCACACTATCAGACCTGAAAGAAGCCCCGCCCATGTCCGACCCGAACGACCTGATGACGCCGCTGGAAATGCACAACGGCGCGCTGCGCAATCCTATCGACCCGTCCTTGCTGGGCACGGCCGTCATGGACAAGACAGGCGCGTTTGAGGCGGGCAGCTATCAAAGTTTCACGCTGACCTATACCGCCGGACGCTTTGGGATTGATGACAGCGGATCGTTGCGCATCGTATGGCGCTTTGCGACCGACCAGACCAACCCGCAATTCGATGACCCAAAAGCAGCGGGTTACACCGAGGTCACCGCGTCCAATAACGCGGTGCTGCAGGCAAGGTTTGATCCCAAGGGCAATATTCGTCCGTGGGACCGCACGTTGCAGATCAAGGTCGTGAAGGGCTTCATGAAAGAAGGCGACACGATCACGGTCCGCTTTGGCGTGACGGATCACGACGGTCCGGGCATGCGGTTGCAAACGTTTTGCGAATACCACTACCCCTTCCGCGTGCTGGTCGATCCGATTGCGACGTACAATTTCCAGACCCTGCCGGAACAGCCGGAAATTTCCATCGTGCCGGGACAGCCGGAACGCTGGATCGCGGTGATCCCGTCGACGATTGAGGTGGGCAAGTCTTTCAAGTTGAAGATCAAGGCCGAAGATACATGGGGCAACCCAAGCGATCAGGCCGAGATGGTGCTGACGCCCAAGGCCAACCAACACATCGACGGATTGCCCGAGCGGATCGAAGTGACCAAAGGCAGTTTCGCGACCGTGCTGGACGGATTGAAAGTTTCCGAAGACGGGCCGTTGGAGATCACGTTGCACGGACCTGATGGGGCGCTGGTGGCGACCTGCAACCCGGCGAATGTCGAAGCAGTACCAGAGTTGATGAGCTATTGGGGCGATCTGCACGGGCAGTCGGATGAAACGCTCGGCACGAACTCGGCGGCGGATTACTTCACCTTTGGACGCGACAAGGCGTTTCTGGATGCCTGCGCGCATCAGGGTAACGACTTCCAGATGACAGACACGTTCTGGAAAGACCTCAACAAGGTGACGAAACACTTCAATCAAGATGGAGAGTTCGTCACCCTGCCCGGCTATGAATGGTCAGGCAACACGGCACTTGGCGGGGACAGAAATGTGTTCTTCCCGGTCGAGGGGCGCATGATGCGAAGATCCTCGCACGCGTTGATCGAGGATCAGTTCGACGCAGGCACGGATTGCCACACAGCCGGAGAGTTGTTCGAGGCCTTTGCCAAGGACAAGGAATGGGATGTGATCTGCTTTGCCCATTGCGGCGGGCGCTATGCCGATATCACAATGGCGCACGATGGCCGCTTCGAAAAGTCGGTGGAAGTACATTCCGCCTGGGGCACGTTCGAGTGGATCGTGCAGGACGCCTTCAAGAGCGGATATCGTGTTGGCATCATTGGCAATTCGGACGGGCACAAAGGGCGCCCCGGAGCAAGTTACCCCGGCGCGGGCTGGTTCGGCGCGGTTGGAGGGCTGACC
>CAZDXI010000297.1:0-4214 GCA_964509095.1 uncultured Rhodobacterales bacterium | reverse complement strand
GTCTCTGGACGAGATCAACCACGGGTTCGATCTGATGCACGAAGGAAAATCCATCCGCGCCGTGGTGGAGTTCTGAGCGAAACATCTGAAACACCAAGGGCCGCAGCACAGCAATGCGATGAATCTTCTGTCTGACAACACCGGATGATTGTCACTGCTATTACTTCGTGACATTTCTTGGCGCAAACAGACAGGATGCGGCCCATGATCACCGATACCCCAGAGCTTCTGAACGAGATTCGTGCGCGCTTTGCCCATGTGGACACATGCCCGGTCGCGGGGCCGCGCGTGTTCTTTGAGAACGCCGGAGGCGCGTTGACGCTCAATTCCGTTGTGGAGACGTCCAACCACTATGCCGCGATTCCGGACAATCAGGGTCGGGACAACGAAATGGCCCATGAGCTTGTTGCAGTGATCAACAAGGCCAAGGCCGATATGCGCGTCTTCTTCAATGCGCCTGACGGAGACATCTTTGTTGGTGAGTCCGGCACAGAGCTGCTGTTCCGACTGATTATGAATGCGTGCCTTGGGGCAGAGGAGGGCGGTGTCGTACTTGGCTCAACCCTTGAACATCCGGCCACGCGCAGTGCCTGTACCCGCTGGGCCAAGGTTGCGGGCAAGCCCTATGTGCAAGTCCCTCACAACGACGATACCGGTACGGTGACGGCCGAGGATTACATCCCGCATCTTACCCCTGATATCCGCGTGGCAACGATCCTGCACACCTCACCCGTGACAGGCATGGCCGTGGATGTCGCGGCTGTGTCCAAGGCCATTCGCAATGTCGCGCCAGACGCGCTGATCATCGTGGATGGCATCCAACATGCCAGCCACGGGCGGATTGATATTGCCGGATATGACATCGATGGCTACGTGATTTCGCCTTACAAAGTGTTTTCCCGACACGGATACGGTGTCGCCTGGACCTCGCCACGTTTGAACGCGCTGCCCCATGATGCGCTTGTCGGTGGGCCTGAGGGGAATTGGGAACTCGGCACGCGGGACACCGGGGCCTATGCCACGATGTCGTCGGTTGTGGACTATTTCGACTGGCTTGGTGGACAGGTCAGTGACGCGTCCGACCCACGCGCCCGGATTGAGGCCGCAGGTGCGGCGATTCATGAACATGAAAAGTCGCTGACAGATGCAATGATCTTTGGCACGGGGAACCTTTCCGGCCTCGCGGACCTGCCCGGTGTTGGCATCATCGGAGGGGCTAACAACCCGGCACGAGAAGGTCTGGTGTCCATCACGCTTGAAGGCATGGACGCGCCTGATCTCGTCACTGCGTTGCGCGAACGTGGCATTCGTACGCACACCCGGAAGGCCGATCACTACTCAGGCAACATCCTTGACCCGCTGGGCCTGCCTTCGGCAGTTCGGGTATCCATGTGCCACTACAATTCGCTGGCAGAGGTGTCTTCGTTCCTGACGGCAATGCGAGAGATTGTGGATCGTTAAGGCCAAAGACTTTGAAAACCCGGTACAGTTTTTGCGTTGCGCTGCCTGATGCGCGCAGGTCCATCAGAGCCGCGCCAATTCGGCTTTAAGAGCAGATTGGAGTCTCGGCGCCGTGTCGTGAACCCACTGGGGTTCATTGTTTCTGACGATGAGCCAGAACTTTGTCCCTTCTTTCCAGAACGTGGCGTCTATCAATCCGGGCTCCTTCTTGTCCCGCTTGAAGTGCCAATGCACGGAATTGGGGTACTTTACGCGCGAGTAGCCTCCGATATGTGAGATATAAAGATTGGTTGCCTCCGCAGCGCGCTCGACCACGCCCATTATTTGTTTCTTGGTCACGTCTGGGGTGATGTCCAAGTCCAGATCGTATGATTTTTTCTCTTTCGCCATGCTCAAAGCCCGCCCCTGTAAATGCGCGAGCAAGCCGATAGATACTTTATCTCACGGTCAAGACAGAAAATTGATGCCTTCTTTTTGGATTTAAAACAGGCTGTTGTTGCGAAAAAGGGATCAAGTGTCGACAAAAGGCCCAAGTCGCGGTGTCGCACCTCGCAATCCCCCTTTGACCTTGGCCGTCCTTCTTGGCAAAGACGCACAGGCGCTGACCCGTTGTAAGTTTGTTAACCAAGATCGCGTACCCGACGCGGCAGGTTTGACGGCAACATCGGACGGGAACATGAGCGCATTGGTACTCTATTTATCGGAAGCTCTGATGAACCGACCCTCGCCCAAGGAAGTGCCTCTCACGCGGTTGATCCCCAACGTGATCACGGTGTTCGGCATTTGTGTGGGGCTGACGGCCGTGCGATATGCTTTGTCTGGGCAGGTGGCGATTGCCTTGTATCTCCTCGTTCTGGCGATGATTTTGGATGCAGTGGATGGTAAAGTCGCACGTGCGATGAACAGCCAGAGCCACATCGGCGCGGAACTCGACACGCTTGCGGATTTCTTCAACTTTGGGATCGCCACGCCTCTGATCCTGTATTTCACACTGTTTGTGGACACCAGTGCCGCCAATCTGGGCTGGTTGTCTGTACTGACACTGGCGGTGTGTTGTGCGTTTCGTTTGGCGCGGTTCAACGTGGGCATTTTGAACGACGATGCGCCACAAGCTCCGTCCAGCGATTTTGTGGGTGTGCCGGCGCCTGCATTGGCCTGTCTGGCTTTGTCACCCTTGTTTCTGGTGATGCTCGGGGTCGAGATAACCGGCGGGTATGCCACGCTCACGGCGGCTTTTCTGGTCTTTGTCGGATTGCTCGCTGTTGGTACCTTCGCAACTCCGTCGCTCAAGGGATTCACAATCCCGCGCAAATTTCAGTCGATCATCTTCTTCGGGATCGCGATGTCCCTCACATGTTTGCTGGTTTTCCCGTGGCAGACACTATTGATCGGTAACGCATTGTACCTGATCAGCTTGCCAATCTATGCCATGCGCGCGCGGCGCAACGAAGGTTAGACCCATTCTGCGGCGGCTGCATCCTGCGGCTGTGTAAGGTCAGCAAGGATGGTTTCGCCAGCGACGGCTGTCTGTCCAATAGCAACCTGCGGTGTAACGCCTGTCGGCAGATATACATCCAATCGACTGCCAAAGCGGATCAGGCCAAACCGTGCGCCACGTTGGATCTGATCCTCGGCCTCCACAAAGCACACGATGCGGCGCGCCACGAGGCCCGCAATCTGGGTTACGCCGATGCGCGTTCCGTCGGTTGCTTCAATGGTGATCGAATTGCGCTCATTCAGCTCACTCGCCTTGTCGAGCGAGGCATTCAGATACGCGCCGTGATGATAATTCACCGCTGTAATCCGGCCAGCGATGGGGGCGCGATTCACATGGCAGTTAAACACATTCATGAAGACTGACACGCGCGTGCGCTCCGCGTCTCCCAACTCCATTTCTGGGGGTGGGACCTGTTTGGTGATCAGTGAAATCACGCCATCCGCGGGTGAGATTATCAACCCTTCGCGCGTCGGAACGGACCGCACCGGATCGCGGAAAAAGTAGTAACACCAAACCGTGAGTCCAAGACCAATCCAAAACAGCGGCGCCCAGAGCAATCCAAGCACAACCGACACTGCGGCAAAGGTCGCCACGAACTTGCGCCCTTCCGGGTGCATCGGCACCGCCACGATTTTGAGCATGTTCATCCGCTAACTCTCCCGCGAGGTGATTGTGCCGAACTGATTGCGGGAATAAACACGAATGACACAGCACGCAACGCGATAGGGGAGACGCAACAATGGACAACTGGAACGGCAGCACTGCCATTGTGACAGGGGGAGCCTCCGGACTTGGAGCCGCCACGGCAAATGCATTGAGCAGCGCTGGATTGAAGGTCGCCTTGTTCGATCTGAACGCAGAGAAAGGTGAGGCTTTGGCCGCCGAACTGGGGGGCGTGTTTTGTTCTGTGGATGTGTCCGATCCGGCCAGTGTGCGCGCAGGCATGGACAAGGTCGTCACGGATCTGGGTGCGCCGCGCGTTTTGGTGAATTGCGCGGGCATCGGCCCGGCCGCAAAAACCGTATCGCGCGGGGAAGCACATGACGCTGATGTCTTTGCAAAAACGATCCAGGTGAACCTGATCGGTTCATTTAACTGTGCCTCACAAGCCGCGGCCCACATGGTGAATTCTGATCCAATGGCTCCGGACGGCGCGCGCGGAGTGATTATCAATACAGCCTCCGTTGCGGCTTATGACGGTCAGATCGGGCAGGTGGCCTACGCCGCATCCAAAGGCGGTGTGGTGGGCTTGACC
>CAZDXI010000296.1:0-4220 GCA_964509095.1 uncultured Rhodobacterales bacterium | reverse complement strand
TGGCTGTACCCGCCTTTCGTACTGCCGATCTGTTTTTATGTGGCTTTCACAGACATGCGCGAAATGCGCATCACCAATCAGGCCGTCCTTGTTTTGGGCGGCCTGTTTGTCGTTTTGGGGCTGATCGCCCTGCCCTTTGATCAATACCTGTGGCGTCTGGCGCAGCTTGCGATTGTTCTGTTAATCGGAATTCTACTGAACGCTGGTGGCGCGATTGGTGCAGGGGATGCAAAATTCCTTGCCGCCGCAGCACCTTACGTCGCGTTGGGCGACCTGTTGCAGGTCTTCATGATCCTTGCCGCCAGCCTTCTGGGCGCTGTAGCAACGCATCGTCTGGCCAAACACTCACCCCTGCGCCGTCTAGCGCCGCATTGGGAAAGCTGGGACAAGGGCTGGGATTTCCCAATGGGCCTCGCCCTTGGAGCCACGCTGGCCGTGTATCTGATGTTCGGCGCCCTATTTGGGTCATAATTTTCTGAAATAACCAGCCTGATCCGGGGTGCGTGAGGTGCGCCCTGAATAGTAATTCGCAACAAAGAGCGGAGCAGGCTGACCTCATGAATATGCAGACAACCAATGTGATGGCGCCCCCCGCGCCCAAGCGTCTTGAAGAGATGCAATTGCCCATCGTTATGATGCGCGACATCCTTCTAAAGACAATGTTTCGCAAGAACCTTGATATGGTCAGTGACCTGTCCCGCGCGATCTGTTTGCCGATCCCCGTGACGCAGGAATTGGTGGATATCGGCCGCGATCAAAAGCTGATTGAGGCGACAGGTACGCTGAATGCGAATTCCGGCAATGAAATGGGTTATCAGCTGACTGATGCCGGGAAATCCCGCGCACTGGATGCATTGAGCCAATCTGAGTATTTCGGTGCAATGCCAGTACCGCTGGCCGTTTACCGCGAGCAAGTCGCTCGCCAGTCCATCCGCAACATCCAGATCACACGGGAGCAGTTGATCGGCGCCATGGGGCACCTGATCCTGCCGGATGATCTTCTGGACCACCTTGGCCCCGCTGTGTCTGCGGGTCGGTCGATCCTGATGTATGGCCCTCCGGGCAATGGTAAGTCATCTATTTCAAACGGTATTCGCGACGCCATGGGCGACAAGGTCTATGTCCCACGCGCGATCGAATTCGCTGGCCAAGTCATCACCGTGTATGACCCCATCGTGCATTCGGCGGCCGAAGAACAGGTGGATGATCCAAATTCCTTGCGCCGCACCGGCAACCGGTTTGACACACGCTATGTGCGCTGCGACCGACCGACTGTGATTACCGGCGGCGAACTATCCCTGGAGATGCTCGATCTGGTGTATAACCCGACCGCGCGGACCTATCAGGCACCGCTGCAGCTGAAATCCTCCGGCGGGATCTTTATCGTGGACGACTTGGGCCGTCAGGCAGAGCCGCCACAGTCCCTTGTGAACCGCTGGATCGTGCCGTTGGAAGAAGGCAAAGATATCCTCGCCCTGCAATCGGGTGAGAAATTCGAGGTGCCCTTCGACACGCTGGTGATCTTCTCCACCAACTTCCACCCCAACGAGATCTTTGACCAAGCGGCCCTGCGCCGGATCTTCTTCAAAATCAAAGTCGACGGCCCGGATCAGGAGAACTTTCTGAAGATCTTTGCCATGGTGGCCCGCAAGAAGGGCGTCCCACTGGACGAGGCGAGCCTCGTGCATTTGCTGAAGGTGAAGTACCCGAGCATCGACAATGTCTATGCGAACTATCAGCCGATCTTCCTGATCGACCAGATCAAATCGATCTGCGATTTTGAGGGCATCCCTTATCAGATGCGCCCGGACCTGATTGACCGCGCATGGGCCAACATGTTCGTGCGCCAGGAAGAGATCATCCACTAAAGGGATGTGATCCAAAGGCGCGCCTGACGGCGCAAGACATATTTTTGGGGGGCTAGCCCCCCGTCCCTACGGGACTCCCCCCAAGGTATTTTCGGACAGATGAAGCGGGGGTGACCTTTGGTGACTTTGCGCTACTGTCCGGCGCATGGGAATTCCTGAGAACATTGAAGACTGGTTTGCCAAGCAGGGCTGGTCGATCCATCCACACCAACGCGAGATGTTTGCAAGGCGCAGCGACCCGGCGCTGCTGCTGATTGCGCCAACGGGCGGCGGCAAAACGATGGCAGGGTTTTTGCCGTCGTTGGCAGAGTTGGCGGAAGACCCCCATGAAGGTTTGCACACGTTGTATGTGTCGCCTCTGAAGGCGCTGGCGGCGGATATCAAAAGGAACCTGACGCGCCCAGTTGAAGAGATTGGGTTGCCGATCCGAATAGAGGATCGCACGGGGGACACATCTGCAACCAAGAAGAAACGCCAGCGCGCGGACCCACCACATATTCTGCTGACGACGCCGGAAAGTCTGGCGTTGCTCACGAGTTATGAAGACGCTCCGCGCATGTTCGCCGGGCTCCAACGCGTTGTGGTGGATGAGATCCACGCATTGGCAGAGAGCAAACGGGGCGATCAGTTGTTTCTGGCGCTGGCAGCTTTGCAGCGCATGTGTCCGAAGCTGCGCCGCGTGGGACTGTCGGCAACCGTGGACGACCCAGATGCGATTGCGCATCTGCTGGCGAGACACCCGGACCCGTGCGAGGTTTTGACCGCCGATCCGGGGCCGCCTCCGGACATTGCAATGTTACAGACAGAGGAGGCGCCGCCATGGGCTGGAGGGGGCGCGAAATACGCGATCCCAGCAGTGTTGGAGCAAGTGAAACAGCACAAGACCACGCTGATTTTCCACAACACACGCGCACAAGCGGAGTTGTTCTTTCACAATCTGTGGCTGGCGAATGAGGATGCGCTGCCCATTGGGATTCACCATGGCTCGCTGGACCGCCAGCAAAGGGAACGCGTCGAAGGCGCGATGGTGCGGGGCGAATTGCGCGCGATTGTGTGTACCGGGAGCCTCGATCTGGGGATCGACTGGGGTGACGTGGATCTGGTGATTCAGATTGGGGCACCCAAGAACGTGAAGCGGCTGGTGCAGAGGATCGGACGAGCGAACCATCGCTATAATGCGCCTTCCAAAGCGCTGCTGGTGCCGGCGAACCGTTTTGAGGTTGTGGAATGTGTTGCGGCTTTGGATGCGGTACGTGCGGGCGATCTGGATGGGGAGCCGCGTGGGCGCGGGCCCCGCGATGTGTTGTGTCAGCATATCCTGATCGCCGCCGCGGCTGGTCCGTTTGAGGCGGATACTCTGTTTGAGCAGATGCGCAGTGCGGGGGCCTATGCGGATTTGAGCCGCGCGGAATTTGATGCCTGCCTCGATTTCTGCGCAACCGGAGGGTACGCGCTGCGGGCATATGATCAATGGAAGCGATTGTTGCAGCGCCCAGACGGGTTGTGGCAACTGCGCGACCCGCGTGCGAGCCAACGTATTCGCATGAATATCGGCACCATTCAGGACACAGATACACTGAAAGTCCGGCTGAAACGGTCCCGTGGCGGTAAGCCTTTGGGTGAGATCGAAGAAGGTTTTGCCGCGACGCTGACACCCGGCGATACCTTTCTGATTGGCGGGCAAATCGTGCGGTATGAAGGGCTGAACCAGATGACGGTTGAGGTCACCCGGCGCGCTGATCGCAAGCCCAAGATCGCGACGTTCATGGGTACAAAATTCGCCACGTCCACGCAGTTGAGCCAGCGCATTCTGACGATGTTCCAACAAAAGAGCTGGCCAGAATTGCCCGATCACACAAGCGACTGGCTGGCGTTGCAGCGTAAGCTGTCGCGACTTCCGGAACCGGGGCGGTTGCTGGTTGAAAGTTTTCCCCATGACGGGCGCGAGAACACCGTGGTTTATGGCTTTGCCGGGCGCAACGCGATGCAGACACTGGGGTTGCTATTGACCAAAAGGTTGGAGGAGGAAGGTTTAAACCCGCTGGGTTTTGTCGCGACAGATTATGCCACACTGATCTGGGGGTTGGATGATGTGCCCGATCCTGCCCCGTTGTTTGATATCAATGCCCTGCGGAATGGTCTGGACACATGGCTGGCGGGGAATGCGGTAATGAAACGCACCTTTCGCGCCTCTGCCAATATCGCCGGGTTGATCGAACGCAACAGTCCGAGTGCCCGCAAAACAGGGCGGCAAGCGACATTCAGCTCGGATATTCTGTATGACACATTGCTGAAATATGACCCCGATCACTTGATGATGCAGATCACCCGCGAAGAAGCTCTGCGTGGGTT
>CAZDXI010000295.1:3342-4220 GCA_964509095.1 uncultured Rhodobacterales bacterium | reverse complement strand
TTCACAGACCTGATCCATCGGGATCGCGCTGATCACGCGCGTGAACACCCCCAACCCTTCCAAAGCAGACTGCATCGCCAGTGCGTTCATCACGGTCGCGAGCATGCCCATGTAGTCGGCGGTCGTGCGCTCCATCCCTTGGGCGGAGCCTTGGAGGCCGCGAAAGATGTTACCCCCGCCGATCACCATGCAAATCTCGACGCCCATGTCGTGCACGGACTTCACTTCATTGGCGATGCGTTCGACAGTTGGTGGGTGCAACCCGTATCCCTGATCGCCCATCAGGGCTTCTCCGGAAATTTTCAGCATGACGCGTTTGAAGGTGGTGTTTTTATCGCTCATGGCTAAAGGCCCCCGCTTGCACTCGCATTTGCGCGCTACCTGCCCTAAAACGCCGGTCACTTCAATGGCAGGACCGGCATGATCGACACGCTTCTCCGCGATATTTCGCCAGACCAACCCGTTCTGATTGCAGGGCCGACCGCGTCGGGCAAATCGGCGCTGGCTTTGGCGATTGCCGAAGCGCAGGGTGGCGTTGTGGTGAATGCGGATGCCAGTCAGGTGTTTGACTGCTGGCAAGTGATCACTGCGCGCCCGGATGACAGTGAGATGGCCCGAGCAAAACATGCGCTTTATGGGCATGTGGCTTGGGATGCGCCCTACTCTACCGGGCACTGGTTGCGCGAGGCATCTGCCTTGCTGGACTCAGGTCCGCGACCCATTTTTGTTGGGGGTACAGGGCTGTACTTCGCAGCCCTTACCGAAGGCCTGTCTGAAATCCCGGCCACTCCGGCGGATATTCGCGCGGCCGGTGACGCGATGGAGTTGCCCGAGCTGCTGGAAGCGCTTGATCCTAAAACAAGAGAGCGGATCGACAC
>CAZDXI010000295.1:0-3332 GCA_964509095.1 uncultured Rhodobacterales bacterium | reverse complement strand
GGTCCAGCGTGCATGGGAAGTTTTGACCGCCACCGGACAAAGGCTTGCTGACTGGCAGGATGCCACGCCACCACCGGCGCTGCCCCGGTCCGACTGCGCGGCCTTTGTGATTGATGCGCCCAAAGACTGGCTTACCCCCCGGATCGAGACGCGCTTTGATCGCATGATCGAATTGGGTGCCCTTGATGAGGTGCGTGCGATGCTGCCGCACTATGACCCTGCTTTGCCCGCATTCCGGGCGATTGGTGTGCCCGAACTCACCGCGTATCTTCGCGAAACCATGACGCTTGCGGACGCAGTTGAGCGAGCCACCATCGCCACGCGGCAATATGCCAAGCGCCAACGCACGTGGTTTCGCAAGCGATGCGCGGATTGGACATGGGTGCCTGCCCGCGCACTCTGACAGAAACACGACTCAAACGGGTGCGATTCCGGTCCCGATCCACTACATTCTATCCATCTGACAACATTCGGGGAGCATCTCTGCCGTGCTCTTGCAGTCCCTTGCCCGCCCTTTGCGCAGCGCCAGTTGGCGTCTTAGCCTGCTGCACGAAGACATCGCCCACCGCGTGATCTGGGTTGCGCAAGGCCAGGGTCGGATGCTGCATTGCGCCCAACGTCGTGGCGTCGGACCGGGGCAATTGATCTCTATCCCCGCGATGACACCGTTTAGCTTTGATGCAGGACCACAGTTTACCGGACACTTGTTGCGGGTTTTGCCCAGCCCGGACCTGCCTTGGCCGTCTCACCCCTTCAGTCTGCGTGGGGCGGAGGTCTCGGATCACGCGCAATTCTTGTCCATGCTGGAGTCGATCCAGCGCGAAGAGGATCGCGCCTTGCCGCATCAATCAGAGGCTTTGGCCGCTTTGGTCATGCTGGTATCTATCTGGTTGCGGCGTGTGTCAGACACCTCACCCCCCGACAAACCGACAGCTTCGGACAAGTTGGTGACCCGTTACCTCGACGCTGTGCGCGATCAACACGTCAGCCCGGTCAGCATGGGAGACATCGCGGAGTCGTTGAACGTCACACCGACGCATCTGTCGCGTGTCTGCAAGACTGCGACCGGTCATTCCGCGGCAGACTTGTTGAATGGGCGAAAACTTCACGCAGCCCGCAGTCTTCTGGAGACCGATGCCGCATCTGCCAAGGACATTGCTGCGCAACTTGGTTTCGGCTCTGCGGCGTATTTCTCTCGGTTTATCCTAAAACACACCGGGCAGCGCCCGCTAGAGATACGCCGAGCGGCGCGCACAAGCGGCACGCTCTCGTCGTAGTACGGCGTGCAAGCACGACAAATTATTCGGCACATGTCGCTTTTGCCCCTTTATGATGTCGCAAAATTTACATCGAAATCCAATCCAATGATTGACCCTCACCCAATCTCCTGCCTCAATAGGCGGTGAGACAGCCGCCCGCGAAAGAGGTGGTGGGATCAACAGGGGGAGACCAAATCTCGGCATTCGCGCCGCGTCTTTGCTTTCCTGTCAAATATATAGTCGCGACGCCTGTCGCAAAACTCGGTGCGGACGATCTGCACTTGGCCTGACCAATCGGGGCCTGACCAACAGGGGCAAGCATGGGTCTTTTTATCTTACGCAGGTTAGGATTGATGCTGTTCACAGCACTTTGCCTGACCTTCATCGTCTTCTTTATGACGAACCTTTATCCAAATCTGGAAAAGCTCGCTAAAACGCAAGGCAACTTCCGCATGACGGACGAGGCTGTGTACAGCTGGCTGTCGGATCGGGGATACACGGACAACACATTCGTGAAGTTCGGGCGCTGGCTGGGCGTTGCTCCGGGCTGGGAAACGGTCAAGGAAGACGGCTCTGTTCTGCGCCAATGTCGTGATGGTGATCTGCCAGAAGCCGAACGCGCGACGTTCTGTGGTGTCCTTCAGGGGGATTGGGGATATTCCCTTGTTTTCAAGGATGATGTGTCAGGCGTTGTCTTGGATAAGCTGGCCAATACCGGAAAACTTATGGGGATCGTGATGCTGGTCATGGTGCCCATGGCCCTGATTGTCGGGGTGCTGGCGGGGATGAAGGAAGGTTCCCCGCTGGATCGAAGTTTATCGACCTTCTCCATCGCCACGACCGCCACGCCGGAATATGTGTCCGGGGTTATCTTTATCGCGGTGTTTGCGTCCTCGGCCTTTGGGTTGAAGTGGTTCAAAGGCTCTGCGACCTCGGCAATGGAAGACGCGACATTCGCCAACTTCACGCTGCCGGTGATGACTATTGCTCTGTACGGGATGGGCTATATCGCGCGGATGACGCGGGCTTCCATGACTGAAGTGATGACCGCACAATACATCCGTACCGCCCGGCTGAAGGGCGTCAGCTTTGGCAACATCGTCCTGAAACACGCGCTGCGCAACGCGCTGATCGCGCCGTTCACCGTTATCATGCTGCAGTTCCCATGGCTGCTCAACGGTGTGGTGATATCGGCTATGTGTATCTCAATCCGCGTATCCGGATCAGCTAAGGGAGGGTCGAAGACATGGAACCATTGACGTGGACAGGTGGACTTGGCGCAATCCTTGATCCGATCTTGTATGTGGTCGTACTGGCCTTTGTGGCCTGTGTGGTAGCGCGGATTTTGTTGTCCTTTGTGACGGCAGAGCAGCGTCTGGGTGTGAACCCGGACGGGACAATGATCGCGGCGACGGGCCCGCATGCGATGGCGGTGCGCGGCACGCAGTTCTTGTTGCTGGCACTAATCGCGGTCCTTGTGGCCTACATTGTGCTTGGCGCCGTGATGGGGGCGCCGGGCGCTGGCATTGTTGGCGGGATGTCCCGACAACTTCTGCCCGTCTGGATTTCGCTGATTGCGCTGTTTGTGGTGTCGATCATGCAAAAGCGCAAACTTGGCCTGTATGGCAAACTGTTTGACAGCACTGTCGGCATGATCGGGTTTGGCCTTGTGATGTTCTGGGTGTTTGTCGGCTTTTATGGGGCGATTGATATGATCGTTACCCATGATGAGCTGTCTCAGGTCTCTGGCATGAAAAACAAAGTGCCGGGAACACCGTTGAGCGGAGCCGAAGACGGCGACTATGCGTGGTATCTGCTGGGCGGAGACAACCTTGCACGCGATATCTTTAGCCGGGTCATCAAGGGCGCGCTGGTCGTCGTGCAGATCGCGCCTTTGGCGACGCTCTTTGCCTTTATGGTCGGGATCACGCTGGGCCTTCCGGCCGGGTATTATGGTGGCAAACTGGACATCGTGTTGTCCTTCCTCGCCAACCTGATCCTCGCCTTCCCGGTGATCCTGCTGTTCTACCTGCTGGTGACACCGGAGATTTCGGCAGTGGGCGTGCCCATCTA
>CAZDXI010000294.1:0-4228 GCA_964509095.1 uncultured Rhodobacterales bacterium | reverse complement strand
TGTTCAATGTGCTGTTACAGGTGCTGGATGATGGTGTGCTGACCGATGGTCAGGGCCGCACCGTGGATTTCAAGCAGACGCTGATCATCCTGACGTCCAACCTTGGGTCACAGGCGCTGAGCCAGTTGCCCGAAGGATCGGACGGTGCGGATGCCAAGCGCGATGTGATGGACGCCGTGCGCGCCCATTTCCGGCCGGAGTTCCTGAACCGTCTGGACGAAACCGTGATCTTTGATCGCCTGTCGCGCGATGACATGGACGGGATCGTCGATATCCAGATGGCGCGTCTGTTGAAGCGTCTGGCCGCGCGCAAGATCGAACTGGACCTCGATGAGGGTGCGAAGAAATGGCTGGCCGATGAAGGCTATGACCCGGTCTTCGGTGCGCGCCCGCTGAAACGCGTGATCCAACGCGCGTTGCAGGATCCGCTGGCAGAGATGCTGCTGGCTGGCGACGTGAAGGATGGTGACGTGATCACGGTGAGTGCCGGGGCGGATGGGCTGTTGATCGGTGATCGAGTGGCCGCGAGCAACCGGCCCAAGCCGGATGATGCCGTGGTTCATTAATGTCCGATGGTAACAGGTCGTGATTTGACCACGTTACAGGAATAACGTCTGAAAGGCCGGGTGCAACAACCCGGCCTTTTGCTTATGCAGCTTCCCCCTGACTTCGTAATCTTTGATTGTGACGGTGTTGTCGTGGACAGCGAAACCGTGACCAACCGAATCCTGCGCGATGATCTGGCAACGCGCGGGTTAGAGCTGAGCCTTGAGCGGATTGTGGACCTTTTCGTAGGCGGCACCATTGCAGGCGTGTGTGACACAGCGCGCAAAATGGGCGCGGATATGCCGGAGGACTGGGTCGACTATATCTATCCCGAAATGTTCAAAGCACTGGCCGAAGAGGTCACAGCGGTGTCCGGAATAGAAACTGTTCTTGATGCCCTTGATCAAGCTGGGATTGGGTATGCCATCGGCTCCAATGGGCCGCACGCCAAGATGGACGTGACTTTGACACGCACTGGACTTGCGCCGCGTTTCAAGGGGCGGATTTATTCGCGCGAAGATGTGGCGAACCCCAAGCCCGCGCCGGACGTATATCTAAAGGCAGCGGCGGATGCAGGTGTGGACCCGTCGCGCTGCGTTGTGGTTGAAGACAGCCCAAGCGGCGCGCGCGCTGGCAAAGCTGCTGGAATGCACGTGATGGGATATGTGGCAACGCACCCGGAAGAGAAAATCGCCCCCCATTGCGACGCGACCTTCCACGATATGAAAGACTTTGCCGCTCTTCTCGCTGTGTAGAATTGTGACTTGTCCATGCCTGCGCTGTTCCCCAATGTGAGCGTCATCCAAGGGAGGGTGCGCCATGGGCTTTGCAATGTCGGTTTTGAATTTCCTCGCGGTGGCGTTTGTCGGCGTTGTTGGGCTGGTGGCTTTGGTGGTGGTGATCCTGCTGATCATCGACCGAAGCCAGACCCACGATGCGATCCGGCGGAACTATCCTGTGATCGGGCGCTTCCGGCATATCTTTTCAGAATTAGGCGAGTTCTTTCGTCAGTACTTCTTTGCCATGGATCGCGAAGAGCTGCCGTTCAACCGCGCACAACGCGAATGGGTGAAACGCGCCAGCGAAGGGGAAAGCAACACGATTGCCTTCGGCTCCACCCGCAACACGAACGTCGTGGGCACACCGATTTTCGCAAATGCGCCGTTTCCGCCGCTCGACAACCAGTTCGCCAGTTCAGAACCGATGGTGATCGGAGCAGGCTGCGCACATCCGTTCCGGGCCAAGTCATTCTTTAACATCTCGGGCATGAGTTATGGCGCGATATCGAAACCCGCCGTCCAGTCTTTGAGCCGAGGTGCGAAAGAGGCGGGTGTGTGGTTGAACACTGGTGAAGGGGGCCTTAGCCCGTTTCACGTTGAGGGTGGTTGCGATGTTGTGTTCCAGATCGGCACCGCCAAGTTCGGCGTACGGGATGAGGAGGGGAACCTGTCCGACGAAAAGCTGCGGCAGGTCGCAGCCCATGACTCCGTTCGCATGTTCGAACTGAAACTCGCGCAAGGGGCCAAGCCGGGCAAAGGGGGTATCCTGCCGGGCGAAAAGGTGACGGAGGAAATTGCCGCCATTCGCGGATTGCGCGTGGGTCAGGACGGCATTTCACCGAACCGCCATCACGAAGTGGATGATTGGGACGATCTGCTCGACCTGATTGGTCATATCCGCGAGGTCACGGGCAAACCTGTCGGGATCAAGACAGTTGTCGGCGCGGAATACGTGCTTCAGGACCTGTTCGACACAATCACACGACGTGGAGCCGACAGCGCGCCGGATTTCATCACGATCGATGGCGGCGAAGGCGGTACCGGAGCAGCACCCATGCCATTGATGGACCTTGTGGGCATGTCGATCCGCGAGGCGTTGCCGCTGGTGACGAACCTGCGCGATGCCGCCGGTTTGAAAGATCGCATCCGGCTGGTGGCGAGCGGCAAACTGGTCAACCCGGGCGACATCGCGTGGGCGCTGGCAACGGGTGCGGATTTTGTGACTTCCGCGCGGGGGTTCATGTTCTCGCTTGGGTGTATTCAAGCCCTGAAGTGCAACAAGAACACCTGTCCAACTGGTATCACCACGCATGACCCGCGCTTTCAAAAAGGGCTGGTGGTCGAGGACAAATGGCACCGCGTCGCGGCTTATGCCAAGGGGATCATCAAGGAAGTTGAAACCATCGCCCATTCCGTTGGCGTCGCTGAACCGCGCCTTTTGCGGCGACGCCATGTTCGGGTCATGCAGGACAATGGGCGTTCCGTGCCAATGAACGAACTCTACCCGTCAGTGCATCGGCCCAACTAAAAGGGCGGCCTTTGAGGACCGCCCTTCCATAGTTCATTTCGGTGCGTTTAGCCGCCTGTGGGCAGGATCACTTTGTCGATCACGTGGATCACACCGTTCGAGGTTTCGATGTCCGCTGTCACGACACTCGCGTCGTTGACCATCACGCCGTTGTCCAGATCGATAGTGATATCGCTGCCCTGCAACGTCGCAGCGGTCATGTCGTCGGTCAGATCGCCGGACATCACTTTGCCCGCGACCACGTGGTAGGTCAGGATCGCTGCAAGCTGGTCTTTGTTTTCAGGCTTCAGCAGGTTTTCTACTGTGCCTTCGGGCAGGGCAGCAAACGCCGCGTCTGTCGGCGCGAACACAGTCAGCGGACCGTCGCCTTTCAGCGCATCCACCAGACCAGCGGCTGTCGCTGCCGCGATCAGCGTTTCAAAGGACCCGGCCGCAGCGGCGGTGTCGACGATGTCTTTCTTATAGGACCCGGCAAGAGCCGCAGTTGCAGTGGCGGCGGTGAAAGTCAGGGTCAGAAGTGTCTTGCGAAGCATTGGTCGTTCTCCCTTATTCAGAAGGTAGGTGACACCCGGCAAGCGGGTAATGGCAGGAATACGAGAGCGTTCTGGGGCTGGATCACAACAAATTCCGGCTAGCGCAAAATTAATTAAGTCAATGAAATTTAACGGCAAAAAGCTGCTGATACGTCATAAACTTCCTGTCAGAAAGCTTGAGATATGAATGCCAAGCTCTAGCGGTATTGTTGTTACAAACCCCAAACTCTGCGTGATCGGGGCTGGTTTCAGGCGAATATAAACGCAATCTGTGCCATGACCGCGAGCAACGCATGAAGGAGAAACGCATGGCGCACCGCTGGACGAACACACTGACCCATAAAGATGTGACCTCGCACGCGGCCTTTTTGAACCGCCGGGAAATCATGGGCGGTTTGGCGGGTGTCGGACTGTTGGGCGCCGCAGGTGCCGCGCGGGCCGAGGCGTTGGAGCCGAGCTCCTGGGAAGACATCACACAATATAACAACTTCTATGAATTCGGGACGCGCAAGGAAGACCCGGCGCGCAATGCACGTCTTCTGACGACCGAGCCGTGGACCGTGAAGATCGATGGCATGGTGGACAAGCCCGGCGATTATGACTTCGCAGAGATCATGCAGGAAATGACCGTTGAAGAACGGATCTACCGGTTCCGCTGTGTTGAGGCGTGGTCGATGGTCATTCCTTGGAACGGGTTCGAACTGGCAGACCTGTTGAACATGGCCGGAGTGCAGGAGAGCGCGAAATACGTGGCCTTCGAAACACTCTACCGACCGGACGAGATGATCGGGCAGCAATCCCCCGTACTGGACTGGCCTTATGTCGAAGGTTTGCGTCTGGAC
>CAZDXI010000293.1:0-4229 GCA_964509095.1 uncultured Rhodobacterales bacterium | reverse complement strand
TTAGGCAGTACACAAAGGAATACTGGCAAAACCGGTATTAGAGTTTTGTATTCAGCCGGTTCCGGGCTATAATTTGTGTTACCATTCAATCGGAGGATCCCTCATGACGACCCTCAAGACCCTGACCATCGCCGCAACTCTTATCCTTGCGCCGAGCCTATCGCTCGCCATGGGATGCAGCGGTGCCAAGCATCAGCAAGCACAGTCCTGTGCGACCGGAACAGCGTGGGACGCAGCGTCCCAAACCTGCATTCCATCCGCCAGCAGCTAAGCTGAAGTAACTTTTTTGTGGAAGGCCCGAATTATTTCGGGCCTTCCCGCGTTTACAAGTTAGATTTTAACGAAATGAAAATGTGGAGTTGACACATGCGCCTATCACTCATTGCTGCCCTGATCGCCCTGCCCGGCCTTGCGTTCGCCGCCGGTGGAGGTGGTGAAGAGCCCCCCAAGCCGACCAAAACAACCAAGGAGTGCTGGGGCAAGCGCGTTTGGGATGTGGACAAGCAACGTTGCGTGAAGCCCAAAAGCTCGGCGTTGGATGAAAGCCAGTTGTATGATGCCGTGCGCGAACTGGCCTATGCCGGGCGCTACATCGACGCTCAAGGCGTGTTGCTGGCGATGCCGGATCAAAAGGATGATCGCGTGCTGACCTATTGGGGGTTCACACATCGCAAACTGGGCGATCTGGACACAGCCATGATGTTCTATAGTGAAGCCCTGTCGCAGAACCCGGACAACATGCTCGCGCGTTCCTACATGGGTCAAGGGCTGGTCGAACAAGGTGATCTGGCTGGCGCACGCGTGCAAATGGCAGAGATCGAAGCCCGCGGTGGCGCCTATACGTGGGCAGGCACATCGCTGCGCAAGGCGATCTATACCGGCAAGACGTTTAACTACTGACATTAGCCGAATCTTCACGCCTGTTCTGATACATACGGTGCAAAGACGTGTGTGAGGCAGACGATGAATATGGGTTCTCCAATGGCACTCCCTGCCCCGTCGGGGGGTGCCCTTGCCATTCCGGCACAAGGGGGTGCGTTATCGCGCCGGGCCAAGGCGGCCATTGTGGTGCGATACCTACTGAACGAAGGCGCCGAAGTCGCGCTTGAGGATCTTCCGGACGAACTGCAAGCCGTGCTGACCCATCAAATGGGCGCAATGCGCCTTGTTCCCAAAACTGTTGTTGACGATGTAATCGCTGAATTCACGGCAGAGCTTGAAGCCGTTGGTTTGTCCTTCACGGGCGGAATTGCTGGCGCGCTTGAGGCGCTGGATGGCAAAATCAGCCCCCATACGGCCAAGCGCCTGCGCAAAGAAGCAGGCGTGCGACAGGCAGGTGATCCTTGGCAGCGGATCAAATCGCTGCCAGCCGAAAAACTCGCTCCCATCTTCGAAGAAGAAAGCATCGAAATTTGTGCGGTGATCCTGTCGAAGCTGAGCGTTGCAACGGCCGCGCAACTGTTGGGCCTGCTTCCCGGCCCCCTTGCACGGCAGATTACGTACGCCGTCAACCAGACAACGGGCGTCACGCCGGATGCTGTTGATCGTATTGGCTTGTCCCTTGCCGCGCAGTTTGAAGCTGAACCCGTTCTTGCTTTTGAGGACGGCCCTGTTCAGCGTGTGGGGGCGATCCTGAACAGCTCAACCTCAGCCACACGAGAAGACGTGTTGGAAGGGCTTGATGAAACGGACAAGCCGTTTGCCGACGAAGTTCGCAAAGCGATCTTTACCTTTGGCAATATCCCCGAACGTATTGCTCCGCGCGACCTGCCAAACGTCATGCGCAAGGTCGATCAGGCCCAGTTGGTCACCGCACTGAAAGCCGCGTCACAAACAGGACTCGAAAAGGTGAACGAGTTCATCTTCGACAACATCTCCGCCCGTCTCGCAGATCAGATGAAAGAAGAAATTGACGAATTAGACGATGTGAAAACGTCCGATGGAGAAGATGCGATGTCTGCCGTCGTCGCCGTCATCCGCGAGATGGAGGCCGCTGGCGAACTCCTTTTGGTGCAGGTGGAAGAAGATGAAGACTGACACCCATAACTAGCGTGATCCGGTTTCATTACTATCGGGCATCCAAAGCGCAGAAGACATCGTTTACGTAGCCGCACAGCCGGTGCTGGACAGTTTCAGTCCAAGCGCATAAGCGGGTCGTCATGCCTTCTGATGTGTTAGCAACGACAGCCACGACCGCGAAACGCGCAATCCTGTTGATCCTGGCATCGATCTTTTTCCTGTCATTGATGGACGCCTGCGTCAAAGCCGCCAGCCCGAGGATTGGAACCTTCCCGGCACTCTGGGCGCGGTATTCCGGTCAGTTCCTTGTTGTTCTCTTACTGGTTGCCCCGCGGTTACGAACCGTTGTCAGAACCCAGAATCTGGGACTACATTTCGCACGATCCTTGTTGCTGCTGACGGCCACGTTCTGTTTTTTCAACGGTTTGTCCCGCATCGGGTTAGCTGAGGCGACCGCCGTAATTGTGATGAATCCTTTGTTCATCACGCTGGGTGGAGCCTTGTTTCTTGGCGAGGCACTGGGCCTGCGCCGCATTGTGGCAATCGTCATTGCATTCTTTGGTGCAATGCTCGTGATCCAACCCGGTACTGCTGCGTTCCAACCTGCCGCCTTGTTCCCGCTCGCGGCAGCCATTTGTTTCGCGGGGTACGCTCTGATCACACGCGCCGTTGGCAAGGATGAGGACGTGTGGACCTCCTTGTTCTACACAGCCTTGGTTGGGGGCGTGTTGATGACCGTCACGGCTCCGCTCTATTGGGTATGGCCCGACCCGTTTTCAGCGGCTCTGATGCTTGGCATCGCCGTGACAGGCACTATCGGGCAGTTGTTAATGATCCGCGCATACGCGGTCGCCGAAGCCGGATTGCTCGCCCCATTTGGGTATTCTGGGATGATCTATGCGATCCTGATCGGGCTCGTTGCGTTCAATGAGATCCCCGGTTGGAACACGCTTGCCGGGGCCGGTATCATCGCGGCCGCCGGTATCTATGTATGGTGGCGGGAAACCCGCGCGCCAAAGTCTTAGCGCAACTGCGCGGCACCAAGAATGGGACCTTGCCCTGCCGCTTGAACCAGAACCACAACGGGCGCATCCCCGACCATCGGAACCTTGGCCGACAACGGTTTGCGCCCCGACCATTCGGCCAGAACGCGCCAATCCTGCACGACATTTGCATAAGACAATGTGCGGCCAGCGTTTTCACCGCGTGTGATACGAACTTCGCTACGTGGGACGTACCGCAGCATATGTAGCACCATGCCATCCTGCGATGTGGCCGTCTTGGCCTGAATGACCAGGTCGTCCCCATCTCGCGACAGTGTCAAAGCCACACCCGGCGCTTTGGCCTTATGGGCCTGAATCGCATCGGCGAGTTTCATGGGCCGCGCACCGACAATACTGTCCTGCCCATTCACAATCATCTGCGGCGTATAGACAGAGCGATTTCCAAACCGGCGCGCATAGTCACGCTGCCGTTCTGAATGCGCAGGCGAGGCAAACTTATCCTTCCAACCAATATAGTCCCAATAGTCCACATGCAGCGCAAGCGCGATCACATCGTCCCGCTCTGCGAGTTCATGCAACAACTTGTCCGCCGGAGGGCAAGACGAGCACCCTTGAGACGTATAGAGTTCAATCACCACCGGCCCGTTTTGCGCCGACGCCGAACCCAACGACAAGTGCATCGCAACCAAAACGAATGCGAACAGACGGGACAGACGGGGAATCATATGGCTGTTTTCCTTTTCTTCACCGATCACATGTAGCGACGACTATCTGTAATGACCAATCAACCCTTCTTGAAACAAGGGTGATCAGGGCTGCACGCAAGTTTGGTACACAATAGTATACTAAAAATTGTCGCACCTCCCGGATAGGTGTTGATCCCACTACTCCGTGGCGTCATAGAGGCGATAAATAGCCATTTGCCAGATAAGGGAACCATCCTCATGACAGTTACCGTCGGCCAAGACACATCCAAGACACGCAAGACACTCACCGTCGGCGACCAAAGCGTTGCCTATTATTCCATTCAAGCCGCAAGCGATGCAGGGCTTGGCGACTTTTCCAAGTTGCCTGCCGCGCTGAAGGTGGTGCTGGAAAACATGCTGCGGTTCGAGGACGGCAAGACTGTCAGCGTTGATGATATCAAGGCCTTTGCCACATGGGGCGCCAATGGCGGCAAGAATCCGAGAGAGATCGCGTATCGCC
>CAZDXI010000292.1:0-4231 GCA_964509095.1 uncultured Rhodobacterales bacterium | reverse complement strand
CGCAATTCCTGTGCGGCCATGACCTGATCATTTTCTGCGGCGGCCTGAACGGCGGCTTCCTTGGCAGGGATGCCGGTGGCATCAAGCTCGGCCAGTTTCGCCTCACCTGCCGCGATATAAAGCGCAAGCTCATCGTAAAATTGCAGTGTCTTTTCATAGAGTACGTCGAGAGACTTAATGTCTTTTAGCAGCTTGTGCTCGTGCTCCAGCAATTCATCGGTGACGTGGTCAATCTGTCCTTGCACCTTTTCGAACCGGGCGGTGAACTTCGCAAAGGGTGCTGCGCGTCCCAGCAGTTTTTCCCACCATGAGCGTTCGCGGCGCACGTCCAGTTCGGATACGGAAAACCCTCGGATCGTGGTCACGATGGAGCGCAAGGAATCCCCTGCAGGACCCACATCCTTGTTGCGTACATCGGCCAGCATGGATTGCGAGATTTCCTGCAGTTCAGCCTGCGCCGCAGAGCCGAAGGAGACGATGGATTGCGTGTCCTCCATATCAATCTCATCCATGCGCGAGCGGATCTCTCCACTAACTTGCGCATCCGCCTGATCAAGCGTCACGATGGCGCCGGCGTCCAGAGGCTCGGGCAGGGTGATGGCAGTGACTTCCTCTACCATGGCAAGGCTGGCTTCGGCCTTTTGACGTACTGTTTCAGACATGAATGTCCCCTTTTGCTATTGCGTGGTGTCGAGCCGCACGCCTTCCCGGGCAAGCCGGTCGCGCAGCACGTCGATTTCGATATCCAGATCGGTTTGTGAATCCGCCATCAGCTTGCGCGTCTTGGCGGCGAAGTTCTGTTCCATGTCATCGAGAAGGCCGATGTATTTCTGTTGCGCTTCTGGGTCGCGGGTGCGGCTGAACAGGTCGGCGAACTTCACCGACGCATCGCGCGCGCCCATCAGATAAACGCCCAGATACTTGCGCGCGCCCGCAAGGTCACGGGGGTCTTCTTCCACAGTACGCACCATCTCGCGCACGGATTGGGTAAAGCGTTCCAGCCGCGCTTCGGCCTTGCGATCCCCGGAGCGCAGAACCGCGTCCTTCATCGCGGTAAGGTGCTTTTCTGCCTCATCCACCACGCGGGCGACGCGATCCTGTTGGAAGGTATCCACGCCCTCCATCCCTTTGGAACTCAGCGGATCAATCCCAAACGCCGCCATGTGCAGACCACCTGCGGCCAACGCAAACAGGATCGGAGCCACAATCTGCGGCGCGTTCGCATGGGCCAGAACGGCACAGCCGACCCCAAGCCCGGTCAGGACAGAGGAAAAGATCTTGCGAGGGAAAGCAGGGCGGCGCGCAACGCGTCGGGCGTTGTATTCGGCTTCAGCCTCCAGCCCGCCGCGCAGCAGGAAAGCGGCGATGGTCAGAAGACCCGCACCGACCAAGCCAAGCGTCATCGGAATGGCCCCATCGGTCAGCGTGGTAAACACCAGCACGATCGCCGGAATGAACAACACGTTCGCGCGCGCTCCCACAGGATGCACCTTGGCGCGGTCGTAGTGGCCTTCGTGAACGACGGGATCACCGTCATCGGGACTGAATTTTCCGCCAAAACGTTTGGCCATCGACTCACAGCCCTCCAAGCAAGCCGCTACACGTGCCGAACATCAGCACGATCAGCGCCGCATAGGCGATTTTCTGAAAAGGTGTTGCCATCATTTGTCCCCACACCCGGCAGCTTAGTCAGCGGGCTTGCTTGTGCCAACCCGAGCACTGGCTCTGTGCAGTATTGTGCCGCCAAGTGGGGGAAACATGAGGGTTGTGAGGCTTGTACGCAAGGGGGAAGCAGGATCAGATTTTCCCTTTCAGAGCGAACCACTCACTTGCGGGCGCGCCGGGGGCGGTTGCGCTTCACTTTGGTGGGGCGGGGTTTGTCCTCGGTCTCGCTGTCCAGTCCAAGCTGGTCGCGCACAACGCGGCGGCGGACTTCCTCCACCGCACCTGCCTTGAGGTTGCCCAGTTGGAACGGGCCATACGAGGTGCGGATCAAGCGGTTCACGCTCAGCCCGATATCGGTCATGGCGCGGCGGATTTCACGGTTTTTGCCTTCGCGCAGACCCACGGTGACCCAGGCATTCGCGCCTTGCTGACGATCCAGCGTGACCTCCATCGGCAAAAAGGTCTGGCCATCCACCGTCAGACCCTTGCGTAGCGGGGCAAAACTGTCATCCGTCGGGCGCCCGTGAATACGCACGCGATAGCGCCGCAACCAGCCGGTTTCCGGCAATTCCATGCGCCGCTTGATCGCGCCGTCGTTGGTCAGCAGCAGCAACCCTTCAGAGTTCAGGTCCAGCCGTCCCACCGTCATGACGCGGGGCAGCTCTTCGGGCATATCGTCGAAAATCGTCGGGCGGCCCTGTTCGTCCCGCGTTGTCGTCACAAGACCCGCCGGTTTGTGATAAAGCCACAAGCGGGGCGGATCCGGCTCGCCGACCAGTTTGCCATCCACAGTGATCCGGTCCTTGTCCGTGACGTTCAGCGCTGCGCGGGTAATCTGTTTGCCATTCACGCTCACGCGTCCGGCTTCGATCATGCGTTCCGCTTCCCGACGCGAGGCGATTCCAGCGCGGGACAGGACTTTGGCGATGCGGTCGCCGGGAGGGGGCGTGTCAGTCATGCCCCGCGCTTAGCCTGTTTGACGCAGCGGGGAAAGATGTGCGATGCGCGCCGCATGGTGTTTCGCTCCTATATGGATCTGGCGTTGCAGGAAGCGCGCGCGGCTGCGGACCGCGGAGAGGTTCCCGTTGGCGCTGTTGTGGTGTCCGAAACGGGCGAGGTGATTGCCCGCGCTGGAAACCGAACGCGGGAATTGTCAGACCCGTCCGCCCATGCAGAGATGCTGGCGATCCGGGACGCCTGTGCCGCGTTGAAATCTGAACGGCTGCCGGGATGCGATCTTTACGTGACGCTGGAACCGTGTGCGATGTGTGCAGGCGTGATCGCAGCGGCCCGGATTGCCCGCGTGTATTACGGCGCATCTGACCCGAAATCCGGCGGTGTGGCGCAGGGCGCCCGCGTGTTTTCACATGCTCAAAGCCACCATGTCCCAGAGGTTTATGACGGGATTGGCGCGGCGGAGTCAGAGGCGTTGCTAAAGGAGTTCTTTGCGGGAAGGCGGTGACATTTCTCGTGAATTCAACAGTTTCGCACGCGAAACGGATGTGGTGTGTTAACCTGTATGAATGATTGCTTAACGCGGCGACCGCACCGGTAAGCGCAAGGCGGGGCTGGGCAGACGGTGAGTCGTTACCAAGGTCTTAACGCACCTAGCACACCACCCGCGTCTTCGGATTTGCGCGCGCCTTACAGCGAAATCGCCTGCATCAGTTTCGGCTCTGTGACGTTCACACCGGGCAACCCGTCAATCAGGTCCTGCGCGCTTTGCTCCAAAATCGGGAAGGTGCCATAGTGGCAGGGGATTACTGTTGAGAAGTTGAAGTACTTTTTTGCTGCATATGCCGCGCCCTTCATGTCCATCGTGAAATGCCCGCCTGCAGACAGGATGCCGATTTCGGGTTTGTAATAGTCCCCGATCCAGTCCATGTCCGCCATGATCCCGGTATCTCCCGAGGCATAGATCGTCTTGCCCTCGCCGCGGATAATGAATCCCACTTCGCTGCCGCCGGTGCGCAAGCCATCCTCCACCTTGAAGGTTGAGGAATGCGACGCGGGCACCATCGACACCTGCACATTGCCCAGAGCCACCGTACCGCCCTTGTTAAACCCCACCGTGTCGATGCCTTCGTTTTCGGACCAATAACCCATCAGGTCATATTGCCCGACGGCTGGAATCCCGAGTTCTTTGGCCAACCGCACCACATCGACGACGTGGTCAAAATGCGTGTGTGTCAGCAGGATATGTGTCGCCCCTGTGACGGCTGCGCTGTGCTGATCTTCGGGCAGGACCGGGTTTCCAGTCAGCCACGGGTCGAGCAGCAGCACCTGATCTTCGATCTCAATCCGAAATGAGCCGTGCCCCAGCCAGATGATGTTCATGTCGGTTTTCCTCGTTGTCTTGATGGTGTTCAGGTTTCGTCCGCGACTTCATGCACTTCGATCACATTGCCGTCCGGGTCATAAAAGAAAATCTGCTTCCAGCCCGCGACTGCCGTATGCCCCCAATCGGAATAGGGTACGCCTTGTGCGTCCAGATGCGCCTTGAACGCCTCAAGATCATCAGTGCGGTAGGCTATATGCCCATGACTGACCGCATTCACAGTGTGGC
>CAZDXI010000291.1:0-4269 GCA_964509095.1 uncultured Rhodobacterales bacterium | reverse complement strand
GCAAGACCTATCTGGCGGTGGCCGTTGGCGTATCCAAGTTCATCAACGGAGAGGTCGACCGGATCATCCTGTCGCGTCCTGCGGTCGAAGCGGGTGAAAAGCTAGGCTATCTGCCCGGCGATATGAAAGACAAAGTCGATCCCTATATGCAGCCGCTGTATGACGCGCTGAACGACTTTTTGCCCGGCAAACAGCTTGCCAAGTTGATCGAGGAAAAGAAGATCGAAATCGCCCCGCTGGCCTTCATGCGCGGACGTACGTTAAGCCGCGCGTTTGTGGTGCTGGACGAAGCGCAGAATGCGACCACGATGCAGATGAAGATGTTTCTGACCCGGCTGGGTGAGGGATCTCGCATGGTAATTACTGGGGATCGCACGCAGATCGATCTGCCGCGTGGGGTACAATCCGGGCTGGCCGATGCGGAACGCTTGCTGAAAACAATTCCCAAGATTGATTTCAACTACTTCACTTCCAAAGACGTGGTGCGTCACCCACTGGTGGCGGCAATCATCGAAGCCTATGAGGCGGATAGTGAGCGGAGTTAACCCGCGGTGATCGATGTTATCGTTGAGGACGCGCGCTGGGCGGTTACGTTGGAAGACAATGCCACACGTGCTGTAACTGCTGTTCAGTCGCGTTTGAATGTGTCGGCCTGTGACGTCTCTGTCCTTGGCTGTGACGATGCCCGGATCGCAGTTTTGAACGCGGAGTTTCGCGAAAAGGCAAACCCCACAAATGTTCTGAGCTGGCCTGAGCAGGATCTGACGCCGCCTGCGCTTCCGTTACCGGACCCGGATGGCACGCTTGCGCTTGGTGACATCGCAATTGCCTATGAGACATGCGCACGCGAAGCTGAAGAGCAGGGCAAGTCATTTGAGGATCACGTCACGCACCTGATTGTTCACGCGACGTTACATCTTTTGGGCTACGACCATGAAACCGATGGCGATGCGGCGCTGATGGAAGGGCTTGAGGTCGAAATTCTTGGTAATTTGGGAATTTCTAACCCATATATGTGAAGGACGCGCCTTAAGACATGGCGCGGCAGTTTTGGAAAGGGACTATGGGCGACACCGACGAGTCGTCTGCTGCGGCGCAAAGCGCGCAGTCGGATAACGACAAGACACAGAGTACGGGATTTTTTTCCCGAGTGATGGGCGCGTTAAGCCCGTCTGAACAGGACACACCAACCACGGCCACGCCTGAACCCGCTGGCGGACAAGTTCCGCTGGGCATGATCAACCTGCGCCGGATGCGGGTTGAGGATGTGGCAATTCCCAAGGCTGACATCGTGTCTGTCCCGGTGACAGAGACGCTGGAAGACCTTGTTGCCGTGTTCAAAGACAGCGGCCTGACGCGCCTGCCAGTCTATGATGGCACGCTGGATAACCCTATCGGGTTTGCACATCTCAAGGACCTCGCGCTGGGGCATGGCTTCAACGGAGGGGGTTCCGGGTTCGACCTCAGGGCGATGCTGAGACCGCTGCTGTTTGTGCCTCCTTCCATGAGCATCGGTGTTTTGCTGACGAAGATGCAGGCCGAACGGCGGCACATGGCGCTGGTGATCGATGAATACGGCGGTGTTGATGGGCTTGTCACAATCGAAGACCTGATCGAACAGGTCATCGGCGAAATTGAGGACGAACACGACGTCGCCGAAGGCCAGTTCTGGACCGAAGAAAAGCCCGGCCAATATGTGGCCCTTGCAAAGACGCCTCTATCGGAGTTCGAAGCTGAGATCGGCCAATCCCTGACAGAGCATGAAGAGGTCGACGAAGAAGACATCGACACGCTCGGTGGCTTGGTATTCATGCTGTCAGGCCGGGTGCCAACGCGTGGCGAGGTTGTGCAGCATCCTGATGGGCCGGAGTTTGAGGTGATGGATGCCGACCCCCGCCGCGTGAAACGGCTTCGGGTGCGGGTGAAGTGACACGCGCAGGACTGCGCGAGGCTTTGACCAAGGCACCAAAGTTCGTGGTCTTGTCAGGACTGGCGATCTTGGGCGCAGTCGCAGCCCTTGGCCAACCGCCTATCGGCGCAACCTACGCAACGCTGATCGCGTTGATCGGCCTGTTTTACTGGTTCCCACAAGCAAAGACACCGCGTCAGGCAGCGTTTGGACTATGGGCCTTTGCCACGGCTTACTTCGCGGTCGCTTTGCGCTGGTTGGTGGAACCGTTTCAGGTGGAAGCCGATCTGTTTGGTTGGATGGCCCCGTTTGCTTTGGCCGGTATGGCAGCGGGGCTGGCATTGTTTTGGGCAGGTGCCGGTTGGTTGGCACTGCGGCTGTCTACGCAGGCATGGATGCGGATACCCATGGCGGTTATCTGCGTAGCGCTTGCAGAAGTCGCGCGTGCGCACATCTTGACGGGGTTTCCTTGGGGCGGGATGGCGCAAATCTGGGTCGATACGCCTGTGTCGATGGGGCTGAGCGTCTTTGGGCCACACGGCGTTGGCCTGCTGACCTTGGCTTTCTGCGCGGTGTTGGTTGATCCCGCGCTGCGTTTGCCCCGCCGCGCCTTTGGCGCCGCGGGTCTCGCAATCGCAAGCTTCATCCCTGCTCTGACAACAGCACCCGAGCAAAATAGCTTTGAAGTAACAGAGCACACGATCCGCATCGTGCAACCTAACGCGCCACAGCATCAGAAATGGGACCCGGACTTTGCGGCGACGTTCTTCTGGCGGCAGGTGGAAGCGACGCGGGCAGGGGAAACGCCTGATCTGATCGTTTGGCCCGAAACTGCGATCCCGCAATTGTTCAACGACGCCGAAGAGACGCTGAAAATCGTCAGTGACGCCGCACGCAACAAACCCGTTGTGCTTGGTATGCAGCGCGCAGACCTGCGGGGGTATTACAATTCTTTGCTGGTCATGGACGGGGCAGGCGACGTGACGCAAACCTATGACAAGCACCATCTAGTGCCGTTCGGGGAATACATGCCGATGCAATGGTTCTTTGGGCTGTTGGGGATTGAGGCGCTCGCCCAGCGGTTCAACACAGGCTACGCACCGGGCCCGGGGCCAAAACTGATTGATTTGGGTCCTTTAGGCACCGCGCTGCCGCTGATCTGTTATGAAGCCGTCTTCCCGCAACATGCCCGTAGCGCTGACGAGCGTCCGGCCTTCCTGCTCCAGATCACCAATGATGCGTGGTTCGGGACCTATGCCGGGCCGCAACAACATCTGGCGCAGGCCCGTATGCGCGCGATCGAGCAAGGACTTCCGTTGGTGCGCTCTGCCAATACCGGGATTTCAGCGATGGTTGATCCTTTTGGTCGCATCACCGCGTCTCTACCTTTGGGTGAACATGGCTTTGTTGACGCAAAGCTGCCAATGCCGCGCGATCCTACGCTTTATAGCCGCACGGGCGACTGGTCTGTGGCGGTTTTGCTCCTGATTGCGCTGGCAGGGCTGATTTCCCGCCGATTAACCAAGATTAATGATTGACGCCCCAGACGCGTGGGCCTAAGCCCCGCTAGCCGCTGTCACAACGGCTTCCTGGCGTGGCAGCAAACACCTAATGGAGCACATTTATGTCCCGTCAAAATTATACGTTTACCTCTGAATCCGTTTCCGAGGGTCACCCTGACAAGGTGTGTGACCGGATTTCGGACGCCGTTCTGGATGCCTTTCTGGCCGAAGACCCGCTGGCGCGCGTCGCGGCTGAAACCTTTGCTACGACCAACCGTGTTGTGATTGGTGGCGAAGTTGGCCTGACCGATCAGGACAAGTTGCAGGAATACATGGGCAAGATCGAACAGATCGCCCGCGACTGCATCAAAGACATCGGATACGAGCAGGAAAAGTTCCACTGGAACACCTGCGAGATCACGAACCTGCTGCACGAGCAATCGGCGCATATCGCGCAAGGCGTCACCGGCGAACAAGGTGATGAAGGTGCGGGTGACCAAGGCATCATGTTTGGCTATGCCACGAATGAGACCGACGCACTGATGCCGGCTCCGATCCAATACAGCCACGCAATCCTGCGCCGCCTCGCAGAAGTGCGCAAAGATGGCACAGAGCCGACACTGGGACCGGATGCGAAATCGCAACTGTCTGTGGTGTACCGCGACGGCAAACCGGTTGGCGTGTCTTCTATCGTGTTGTCCACACAGCACCTTGATGCGTCCATGACAAGCGACGATGTGCGTGCCGTCGTAGAGCCATACATCCGCGAAACGCTGCCCGATGGCTGGATCAGCGCGGACACAGCATGGCATGTAAACCCGACCGGCAAGTTCGTGATCGGTGGCCCCGATGGGGATG
>CAZDXI010000290.1:0-4280 GCA_964509095.1 uncultured Rhodobacterales bacterium | reverse complement strand
GGATTCCGTCACAGCCTGCGCGTTTGAAACACATCAGGCTTTCCATCATTACCTTGTCATGATCCAGCCATCCGTTCTGCGCGGCGGCCTGAACCATCGCGTACTCGCCAGACACTTGATACGCAAAGGTCGGTGCGCCGAACGTGTCTTTCACACGACGGCAGATATCCAAGTACGGCATGCCGGGTTTGACCATGACCATATCCGCGCCTTCGGACAAATCGCGTTCAATCAGGCGCAGTGCTTCGTCAGAGTTCGCGACGTCCATCTGGTAGGTTTTCTTGTCCCCGGTCAAAGCACCAGAGGCGCCAACCGCATCCCGGAACGGTCCATAAAAGCCGGACGCGTATTTCGCGGAATAGCTCAGGATCGACACATTTGTGTGCCCACCGCTTTCCAGAGCGGAACGGATCGCGCCGATACGGCCATCCATCATGTCGGACGGCCCGATGATGTCGGCGCCCGCTTCGGCTTGGGCCACAGCCATCTTGACCAATGCCTCGACCGTGCGGTCGTTCACGATCTCTCCATCCTCAACAAAGCCGTCATGACCGTTGATGTTGTAAGGATCGAGCGCCACGTCCGTCATCACCGCCATGTCAGGCACTGCGGCCTTGATCGCGCGGATGGCGCGGTTGGACAGGTTGTCGGAAGACCAGGCTTCGGCGCAGTCCTCGGTGCGGTCGGCCTGTTCCGTATAGGGGAAAATGCACATGGCCGGGATGCCCAGATCCGCGGCTTCGCGGGCGGCCTCGGCAACCTTGTCAACGGAACGGCGGATCACTCCAGGCATGGAGGGGATCGGTTCCTCAATCCCGTCACCTTGGCGCACAAAAACTGGCCAGATCAGATCGCCGGGGGACAGGTAGTTCTGCCGCACCAGCGCGCGCATCGCAGGCGTTGTGCGCGTCCGGCGCAACCGTGTGGCGGGATAGGAGCTTTGTGTGGGGCGCATGCGAACACCTGTCAGTTTTAGTTTACATGTGCCTTGCTGACACGGTTTTTCGCTGCACTCAAGTCTCAGGGCTACCAATTGCGGCAAAGCGCAGCTAAAGGGGCGGTAACACATGCTATTTCGGACGGCCCCTTGGACCTTCACCAGACCATTTTCGAACTCATTGATATGCGATCCTTTTCGAACCTTTGGTTCTGGATTGCGCTGGCCGTGCTGTGGTCGTCGGCCAGCCATTGGGTGCTGGGTGTGCCGTATGACATGGTGACCCGCGCCGCGCGGCAGGGTGGGCAGGCGGAGTCGGACCTGCAGGATATCGTGCGCGTGAATGTAAACCGACTGCTGTATATCGGAGACGTGTCGGGCCTGTGGCTGTTGGGCTTTACCTGTTTCTTGCTGTCGGGTCTGGGATTGCTTGGCTTTGTCTATGAGGTCGAGTTTGCTCAAGCGGTATTCCTGTTGGCCTTGCCGATGACGCTTTTGGGGATGATGAGCCTTAAAACGGCGTCGATCATTGCCGGGCAGCAACTGGAAGGGGCTGATCTGCGTGCGCGTCTGCAGCGGCACCGGATTTACACACAGATGATCGGCGTTGTGTCGATTTTCGTGACCGCCATGTGGGGCATGTACCAGAACCTGTCGATTGGCGTGTTGGGCGGTTGACAAGCGGGGGCAAAACGCCAGATACCGCTGCACCTTATGACTGAAAATTCCCGGATAACTGTCTCTGGCGCGCCGGAGGGCTTTGATGCGCAATTGGTGCTGCGCGAGGTCGCAGAACGCGGCCCTGTGTGCCATGTCGCGCGCGACGACAAACGGCTGGCTGCGATGCAGTCGGCGCTGCGGTTCTTTGCGCCTGACATGCCGGTGCTGGTGTTTCCGGGCTGGGATTGTCTGCCGTATGATCGGGTGTCGCCCAACGCGGATATCTGTGCACAGCGCATGGCAACGTTGGCCGCACTTGTGCACGGGATGCCGTCGAATTTCATCGTTCTGACCACGCTGAATGCCGCTACTCAGCGCGTCCCGGAGCGGGCTTTGTTACGAGAGGCTGCGTTTTCTGCACGCGTGGACAGTCGCGTGGATGAAGGCGCGCTGCGCGCATTTCTGGTGCGCATGGGCTTCACACAAGCGCCCACAGTTATGGAACCGGGTGATTACGCGGTGCGTGGCGGGATCATCGACATTTATCCGCCCGGGGACCTTGGTCCGGTGCGCTTGGACCTGTTCGGAGACGTGCTGGACGGCGCGCGCCGGTTTGATCCTGTCACGCAACGTACCACCGAAAAGCTTGAGGTCGTGGAACTCGCGCCCGTGTCGGAGGTGATCCTTGATGACGCGGCGATCACGCGGTTCCGTCAGAACTATCGCATTGAATTCGGTGCCGCGGGATCGGACGACCCGCTCTACGAGGCGGTAAGTGCCGGGCGCAAGCATCAGGGCGCGGAACACTGGTTGCCTTTGTTCCATGACACGCTTGAGACGCTTTTTGATTACCTGCCGGACGCGACTGTGACGCTGGACGATCAAGTAACGCCGAGCCGGTTGGCGCGGTGGGAATCGGTGGCAGATCAGTACGAGACGCGCCGCTTGGCGATGTCGCAGAAGGGCGCATTGGATACGGTTTACAAACCTGCCGCACCTGAGGGGCTGTATCTGGATGATGCGGCGTGGGAAACCGTCATGGACGGCCGCCGGGTTCTGCAATTCGCGCCGTTGCCACAACCGACTGGGCCCGGCGCGTTGGATGCAGGTGGACGAGTGGGGCGGGATTTCGCACCGGAGCGTCAAAGCGAACAGTTGAGCCTTTTCGGCGCGTTAGCGTCCCATGTTAAAGCCCGGATGGATCAAGGTCCGGTTGTCATTGCGTCCTACTCTGAAGGTGCGCGCGAACGGTTGAGCGGGCTGATCGAGGATGAAGGCCTTGCCGAGGCGATCCCGATCACCGACGCGACGCGGATTGGCAAACGGGGGCTGCATCTGGCGGTCTGGGCGCTGGAACAGGGGTTCGAGACGCCAGAGATGACGGTGATCTCTGAACAGGATGTGTTGGGCGACCGCCTGATCCGTCAGCCCAAGAAAAAGCGCCGGGCAGAGAACTTCCTGACCGAAACGCAATCCTTGTCGCCGGGCGATCTGGTCGTGCATGTGGATCACGGGATCGGGCGTTTTCAGGGCTTGGAGGTTGTGACAGCCGCAGGTGCTGCGCATGAGTGCCTGCTGCTGGAATATGCGGAGAAGTCCAAGCTTTACCTGCCGCTATGGCCATGAAGAAGGCTTGCTGGATCGTCTGGGCGGTGGTGCGTGGCAGGCGAAGAAAGCCAAACTCAAGGAACGCATCCGGGAAATGGCCGACCGCCTGATCCGGGTGGCTGCTGAACGCGCCCTGCGCAAAGCACCCATTTTAGAACCGCCGCCGGGCATGTGGGACGCGTTCTCGGCCAGGTTCCCGTATGAAGAGACCGACGACCAGTTGCGCGCGATTGGCGATGTGATCGACGACATGACCTCTGGCACGCCGATGGATCGGCTGGTCTGCGGTGATGTGGGGTTCGGCAAGACTGAAGTCGCGATGCGCGCGGCGTTCGTGGCGGCAATGTCAGGCGTGCAGGTTGCAGTGATCGCACCCACGACGCTGCTCGCGCGGCAACATGCCAAGTCGTTCAAGGAACGCTTTCGAGGCTTTCCAATTCAGGTGCGTCAGTTGTCGCGCTTTGTTGGCACCAAGGACACCGCGCTGACCAAGAAGGGCATGGAAGCGGGCACTGTGGACATTGTGATCGGTACACACGCGTTGCTGGCCAAAAATGTGAAGTTTCTGAACCTTGGTTTGTTGATCGTGGATGAGGAACAACGCTTTGGTGTGACTCACAAAGAGCGGCTCAAGCAGTTGCGCAGCGACATCCATGTGCTGACCCTGACGGCCACACCGATCCCGCGTACACTTCAATTGTCGCTCTCAGGTGTCAGAGATTTAAGCATAATTGGCACGCCGCCTGTCGATCGATTGGCTATTCGCACCTATGTGTCCGAGTTCGATACGATTACGATCCGCGAGGCCCTGTTGCGCGAACACTACCGCGGTGGGCAGTCGTTTTACGTGGTGCCGCGCATTTCTGACCTGCCAGAGATTGAAGAGTTCCTGCGCGCGCAATTGCCGGAACTGACCTATGTCGTCGCCCACGGGCAGATGGCGGCTGGTGAGCTCGATGATCGCATGAACGCGTTTTATGACGGAAAGTTCGACGTGCTGCTGGCGACGACGATTGTGGAAAGTGGTCTCGATATCCCGACGGCGAACACGATGGTTGTGCATCGCGCGGATATG
>CAZDXI010000289.1:0-4289 GCA_964509095.1 uncultured Rhodobacterales bacterium | reverse complement strand
TCAATGCGGCGCGCGAAGTGTTCAGAATTGGAATAGGCAATGGTGCCTGCAAAGATCACCAGCCCGGCCATACCGACCAGCAACACCATGGGTGCTCCGGCAACGAAATACATCACCCCCCAGCCGAACAGCACAAGGCACGCCTGCCCGAAATCCGGTTGCAGTGCGAGCATCAGGCAGATCGTCACACACAGCATAAAGGACCACAGCCGACCTGGCGGGCCGTTGATGTCTTGCGCCGCCGCCATCATCCAGGCGGCCACAACAACAAATCCGGGTTTCAAAAACTCTGACGGCTGCACCGACGCAAAGCCAAGGCTATACCAGCGCGTTGCGCCCTTACCAAAGTCCGTTCCCAGAAAAGGCAACAAAGCCAAGGCGATAAACGCCCCAATGAATCCAAAGATGGCAAGGCGACGCACCAGTGTGGGCGACATCATCGACACGATGATCATCACCATCAGCCCCATCATGCCAAACGCAGCTTGTCGCTGCACATAGTGGAACGGTTCAAACCCGTTCTTCGCCGCGAGCGGAGGTGAGGCCGCAAGCCCCAGCAAAAGCCCCACACAAAACAGCAAAAGAATGCATGTGAGCGACCACCGATCCACGGTGTGCCACCATTTTGGGAGAATAGGCTCGGATTCCCGCACCGGGGCCGTGCCGTACACCATCTCTGTCATATTAACCGCCTGAACTGCCTCAGAACGCCCCGATTGTTCGGGATCATTGCAGACAGTGTAACGCTAAACTTGCGCTGCGGCTAGGGGGATTTATGCGCGTTTGCGCCTTACAGCCCGTGCAAACCCCGGATCGGGAAGCCGCGTTCGCGCGTCACAGTTAGACCACGCAACACAAGGTTCAGGTCGGGCCGCGCAAAAGAGGCGTTCCCGATCATTTTTACCTGCACCACGCCTGCGTCATTGATCACAAATAGCCCCGGTTCTGGGAAGGGCTGGTCGGTTTCGTTTGCATCGCGCGGGTCGGATACGAACAGCCCTAGTTCCAGCATTTGCGCGATGCTCATGTCATAGGCCAGCGGCAGCGTGACCCCGGTTTCCTCCTGCATGGCATGGGCTTTTTCGCGCCCATCCCCTGACACGGCCAGCACATCCACACCGATGTCCCGGAACTGCGGCGCAAGCTCTTCGAGCGTTTTGAGATAGCCTTTGCAGATTGGGCAGTGAAAGCCGCGATAGACCACCACAAGCTGCCAATCCGTTCCGGCTCCGGGCGCATTGAGCGCGCGCGGCGCACCTACGACCAAAGGCAATGTCATGTCGGGAAAGACGTCTGCGGGCTGTGTCATGTCGGTCTCCGGTTGGTTCGCGCAAGTGGTGACGTGTTGGCGCCGCGTTGGCAAGGCTTGACCCGTCTTGTTCTGTGCGCCACATCGCGCGGTATGCAGATTGATACGCTGATCCTCGGGGCCGGAGCCGCTGGCATGATGTGCGCCGCCCATGCCGGGGGCCGTGTCTTGGTGGTGGACCACGCCAAGGCGCCGGGCGAAAAGATCCGCATCAGTGGCGGCGGGCGCTGCAACTTCACCAATATGTATTGTGAGCCCGAGGCCTTCCTGTCCGCCAATCCGCATTTCTGCAAATCCGCTTTGGCGCGGTATACGCAATGGGATTTCATCTCGCTCGTGGATGCCCACGGCATCGCTTGGCACGAGAAAACTCTGGGCCAGCTGTTCTGCGATGTGTCAGCAAAAGACATCATCGCGATGCTGACTGGGATGATCAGGGACGCAGGCGCTGACCTGTGGCTCAAGACCGAAATCAAGGACGTCGCGCATGATGGGGCGCTATTCACCGCCACCCTGATCCGCGACGGCCATCAGACCCAAGTGACCGCCCGCAACCTGGTACTGGCCACCGGGGGCAAATCCATCCCCAAGATGGGCGCGACCGGGCTCGCCTATGATCTGGCGCGCCAATTCGGTCTGACGGTGACGGACACACGCCCGGCTTTGGTCCCTTATACGTTCAGCGATCAACCTTTCGCCCCGATTTCAGGGGTATCCGTTCCAGCCCGCGTCACTACCATTGACGGCACCAGCTTCGAAGAGGCGCTGTTGTTCACCCATCGCGGATTGTCCGGTCCGGCGATCCTGCAAAGCTCAAGCTATTGGCGTGAGGGCCAACCGGTTTCTCTCAACATTGCGCCGCCCAATCTTCTGGACACCCTGCGCACCCACCGCCAAGTCCAGGGCCGCCACCTGCTGAAAACCGAGCTTGCCCATCACCTGCCCGCCCGTCTGGTCGATCACCTTGCAAGTGGCTGGCACCTGACCGGCAACCTCGCCGATCAATCCGACGCCGCCCTAGGCTCACTTTGTGCGCATCTGTCGGACTGGCAGCTGACGCCCTCCGGCACCGAAGGCTATCGCACAGCAGAGGTCACTTTGGGCGGCATCGACACCGACCATCTGTCCTCCACCACGATGGAGGCGAAATCCCTGCCCGGCCTTTACGTCATCGGCGAAGCCGTGGACGTCACCGGTTGGCTCGGCGGTTATAATTTCCAGTGGGCTTGGTCGTCCGCCATGGCTGCGGCGCTCTCAATCTGACAATGCTGCGGTCACGCAGGCCACGAAATCGTCGCCGCGTTTTTCGAAACTGTCATACTGGTCGAAACTCGCTGCCGCCGGGGCGAGCAGCACGACCTCGCCGGGCCGTGCGTCTTCAATTGCGCGCGCCACGGCCGCTTTCATTGTCCCGCACACTTCAGCTTCGCACGACAATTGCATCGCGAAATTGGCCGCCTCGCGCCCGATGACATAGGCTTTGGAAACGGATTTGCTTGGACCGGCCAAAGCTTCCAACCCGCCTTCTTTTTGCAAGCCACCGCAAATCCAGCGCACATGCTTGAAAGCTTCCAAGGCGCGCGCGGCACTGTCGACATTGGTGGCTTTGCTGTCATTCACGAAAGTTACACCGTCCAACTTCGCGATCACTTGCGAGCGGTGTGGCAGACCCGGGTAACTCTTCAACCCGGCTTCGATGTCACGCGGCGCCAGCCCCAGCGTGCGGCACACGGCATAGGCACAGCAGGCATTCTGGTGATTATGCACGCCGGGCAAGCCCGCAATCTCGCGCAGGTCGATGGAGCCGACCTGACGCCCTTTGCGATACTCCGACAGGAACCCTTTGCGGGCAAAGACATGCCATCCCGGCCCCGTTAGTTTGCCTGCAACCGACACCCGGATGACGCGATCATCAGTCGGGCCTTCGCTGAGTTGCCCGGCGAGGTACTGCCCTTCGGGTTCATCGACCCCGATGATGCAGCGGTCCGGGCCACCTTCGGCAAAGAGCCTTCGCTTAGCCGCGAAATAGCCGCCCATACCGGCGTGACGGTCCAGATGATCGGGCGACAGATTTGTGAACACGGCCACATCGGGGGTCAGCGCGCGGGCCAGATCGGTTTGGTAGGACGACAGTTCCAGCACCACCACATCGCCGTCTTCGGCAGGATCAAGGTCGAGGACTCCGCGCCCGATATTGCCCGCCAATTGCGCGCGCCGCCCGGCCTGATCCAGCACGTGATGGATCAGCGCGGAGGTGGTGGATTTGCCGTTGGACCCGGTCACCGCGACCACACGCGGCGCAGTTTCGAACCTGTCCCAGGCGCGCGTGGCGAAAGAGCGGAAGAACAAGCCAATGTCGTTATCCACGGACACGCCCGCCGCATAAGCCGCTGATATCACGGGGTTTGGCGCAGGGTAGAGATGCGGGATACCGGGGGACGTGATGAGCATGGCGAGCGTCTCCATCTCGCGTGGCTTGGACAGATCCGCGACGGCGAACCCCTCGTCGCCCGCATGGCGGCGCGCCTCGGTATTGTCATCCCAGACCACAACATCGGCCCCGCCGTCGCGCAACGCACGCGCGGCAGAGAGGCCGGAACGCCCCAATCCAAGCACGCCGATTTTCTGCCCCTGAACACCCTGAACCGGAATCATCGCTCACCCCTTCTTTGCGCCGCACCCTGCCCCCGAGCGCGGGGCGGTTGCAAGCGGGTTAACGCGCCGCGCGCGGTGAGGTGTTGTGTGACGGGCAAAACCAGCGCCCCGGCCCGTTAACCTTGGAGGTTTTGGGCGATTTTTGCATTTCGGTATCACGTCGGTATTGCGTCGGTGCGGGGATCGGTGCCGATGCGTGGGTTAACGGAGCGCGCGGTCAGTCGGGGAGATTTTCGATCTTGCGCAGGGCCGTGGCGATATACGGATGATCTTCCGGCAGGGTCGCGCGGAAAATGGCGAGCGCCTGTTCCAACATCTCGCGCCC
>CAZDXI010000288.1:0-4305 GCA_964509095.1 uncultured Rhodobacterales bacterium | reverse complement strand
ACCGTGTCGCAAAACCCCAAGCGCCGCACCGTGTCGCGGGTTTCGGCAGAACGCGCATAGCCCGTGATTTCTCCTGCAATGCCCTCGCGCTTCATCGCCCAAGCCATTGATCCGGCAATCAAACCCAGCCCGATCAGCGCGACCTTGTTGTAGATGACCTTGCTCATGACGCGGACCTCCACTCCGTTAACACATCGATCACGCGGCCTGTTTGATCCGCATCGCCCACGGTGATCCGCAGCCCTTCTGGAAAGCCATAACCGTGCACGCGGCGCACCAGAATGCCAGCGTTTTGCAACGCAGCTTCTGCGGCATTCGCCTCTGACTCATCTGCACACCGCGCCAGCACAAAGTTGCCCTGCGCCTCGTCCACCGCCAGCCCCAATTGGCGCAGCGCACCGGTCAACCGCGCGCGTTGTTCGGTGTTCAGATCCACGCATGTCTGTACCCAATCGCGATCCTTGACTGCCGCTTCTGCCGCCGCAAGCTGCACGACGGACAGGTTGAACGGCTGGCGAATGCGCGTCATCACGTCGATCAGGTCCTTCGGGCCATACCCCCAACCGATGCGCAGCCCACCCAGCCCGTAAATCTTGGAAAAGGTGCGTGTCATCAACACATTGGGCCGCTCGCGCGCCAGCGTCACGCCACCATCATAGCCTTCGGCATATTCCACATAGGCCCCGTCCAGCACCAGGATCACGTCCTTCGGCAACCCATCAGCAAGCCGCGTGACCTCTTCCATCGGCAACAGCGTGCCCGTGGGGTTGGCCGGGTTGGCAAAGAACACGATCCGTGTGCGGTCTGTCACGGCATTCAGGATCGCATCAACATCCACAACGCGGTCTTGCTCAGCCACACAAACCGGAGTCGCCCCCGCCATGCGCGACAGGATTGGGTACATCGAAAACCCGTGTTCGGTGTGGATGATCTCGTCTCCGGGGCCGGAAAAGGCCTGTGTGACGAATTGCAAAACCTCGTCAGAGCCGACGCCGCAGATGATCCGATCCGACTCAAGCTCCCAACGATCCGCAATGGCGTCTCGCAGGTCCGCATGGTCCGTCGATGGATACAGATGCACATTTCCGGCAGCCGTCCCAAGTGCGTCAAGCGCGCTCGGCGGCGGTCCCAGCGGATTTTCATTCGAAGACAGCTTCAAGACGTCGTCGCGACCAGCAATCTTGGCCTGACCGCCGACGTATAAATCGATCTCCATAATGCCCGGTTGAGGTCTGATCCCTGACATATTTCTGGTGTCCCATGCCCTTGAGAGACCTTCTTATCCCCGCCTTAGCCCCGTGAAAAGACGATAAACCCAAAGCTTCATGCTGTTGCAGTTCAGAATTTTGGCCCCACATCTTGTAACGCGAACGTGAAGACATATATCAATTGCATACAACGGTATACAATTTATGGATACAATGATCGAATTTTTGCTTGCTGAACATATGGTGCCCTTTTCCATCGCCCTTGCGCTTCTGTTTGGGTTGATGGCCTTGGAACTTGTTGCCGCCCTTCTGGGGGGCAGCATTCTGGGCGCTGGTGGCGATGCAGACATGGACATTGACGCCGATTTCGACCTCGACGCGGACTTTGATATCGACGCGAGTGCAGAATTTGAAGCCGACTTCGACGCGGATATCGATCCAGAGATCGACGTGGCCGACGCCGACACCTCCGCCGGAGGTGGTCTGGCTGGTATGTTGGGCATGGGCAAGGTCCCGTTCCTGATCTGGTTGGGCTCCTTCCTGTTGGCTTTTGGCCTCGGCGGTTTTGTGCTGCAATCGGTGCTGGACAGCATCATCGGCCTGACCCTGCCCGCCAGTTTAGCGGCTGGCATCATGGTCCCGGTGGGCTTGGGCTTTGCGCGCGGGTTCTCGGAAGTCTTCGCGCGACTCTTGCCCAAATCCGAAAGCACAGCATTGTCGGAAAACCATCTGGGCCGCACGCGCGGGGTTGTCACCACCGGTGTCGCCAAACGCGGCAACCCCGCACAAGTTCGCGTGCAGGACCGGCACGGCAACACACATTACCTACGCGCAGAACCAATGCGCGACGAAGAAGAAATACCGCAGGGCACCGAAGTGCTCGTCCTGCGCAAGGGGCGCGACACCTCTTACAGGATCGTCGCAATTCAGGGGTAACCCCCGCCCCGCCTAACCAAATCGAAACTAGAAAACCGTAAACCTCAACCTGAACCGGAGGGACTGCAATGCCATATCAGAACCTGCTCATTATTGTGGGCGCCATTCTTGTTTTCCTGCTGCTTGTCGGCCTTGTGCTGGGGCGGCTTTATCGCCGAGCCACGCGCGAAGTCAGCCTCGTCAAAACCGGCGCAGGCGGGAAAAGAGTCATCATGGATGGCGGCACCATCGTCGTGCCATTGCTGCATGAAATCAGCCCAGTAAACATGAAGACTCTGCGCCTTGAAGTGTCGCGCCTGTCGGATGCCGCACTGATCACCAAAGACCGCATGCGTGTGGATGTGGGCGTGGAATTCTATGTCTCTGTCAACGCCACGATCGAAGGCATCAGTCGGGCTGCACAAACCCTGGGCGACCGGACGTTCTATGTCGATCAACTGCGCGAGATGATCGAAGGTAAGCTCGTCGACGGTCTGCGCGCCGTGGCCGCACAAATGACCATGGACGAACTTCACGAGAACCGCGCTGAATTCGTGCAGGAAGTGCAAAACGCGGTGTCCGAAGACCTTTTGAAAAACGGTCTGGAACTGGAATCAGTGTCCCTGACCGCGCTTGACCAGACCCCGTTTGACGCGCTGGACGAAAACAACGCCTTTAACGCCGTGGGTATGCGCAAACTGGCGGAGGTCATCGCGACTTCCAAAAAGGAACGCGCCCAGATCGATGCGGACGCTGACGTTTCCGTGCGCCGCGCTGCGATGGAAGCCGAACGGCTGAAGTTGCAGATCGAAAAGGACGAAGAAGAAGCCAAGATCGCGCAGATCCAGCAGGTGGAAACCCTGCGCGCGGCACAACAGTCTGAAATCGCTCAGAAACAGCAAGAGGCTGAACAGCTCTCCGAAAAAGCGCGCATCGTGCGTGAGGAAGCCATTCGCGCCGCGGAAATCGCCAAAGACCGTGACCTCGAAGTTGCTGAACAGGAACGTCAGGTGATCATCGCGCAAAAATCCGAGGAAGAAAGCCGCGCCCGCGCGTCCGCCGACCTCGCCCGCGCCGAAGCCACCAAAGCAATGGAAGCCGTTGTCACCGCCAAGCAAGTCGCCGAAGCCGAACGTGCCAAGCAGATCGCCCTGATCGAGGCTGCGCGTGAAGCCGAACGCGAGGCCACCAAGGTCCGCCTTGAAGCCACCGCGCACAAGGACGCTGCGCAAGACCGTGCGGATGCGACCCGCGAAGAAGCTCAGGCCGATGCCGACGCAGTCACAATCCGGGCCGAAGCGAAAAAGGCCGACCTGCTCGCCGAAGCCGAAGGCCGCCGTGCGATCACCGACGCAGAAAACGCTCTGTCCGACGCGCTGATCGAAATGAAAGTCGCAATGGCCAAGCTCGAAGCTATGCCCGCGATTGTCGCCGAAATGGTGAAACCGGCCGAAAAGATCGACAGCATCAAAATCCACCAGGTCACGGGCCTTGGTGGTGCCAATGGCGGTGCTGGCGGATCCGCCGCGAACAGTGGCGACAAGCCAGTCGTCAATCAGGCGCTCGACTCCATCATGGGCATGGCCGTGCAAATGCCGGCGCTCAAGAAGCTTGGCGATGAACTGGGCCTCAGCATGGAAAACGGCATTGCGTCAGTGGCTTCCGGTGCTCTGGACTCCCCCAAAAACGAGCCCGCGCAGATCAATGGTGAGGACACCAGCGCTGAGCCGGGAGAAGACGCCAAACAATTGAACTGACGCGTCGACTAACAGAAACAAAAAAGGCCGCAGGATCGTCCTGCGGCCTTTTGCAATCGGTTTCAGCGAAGATTAGTTCTTCGCGTAGAATTCCACGACGAGGTTCGGTTCCATCATCACCGGGTACGGCACATCGCCCAGGCTCGGAGTGCGCACAAACGTCGCAGTCATTTTGGAATGGTCCACATCAAGGTAGTCCGGCACATCGCGCTCGGGCAGTTGTACCGCTTCAAGCAGCGCAACCATTTGCTTGGACCGGTCGCGAACCTCAATCAAATCGCCTTCTTTAACGCGGTAAGACGGGATGTTCACTTTCTTGCCGTTCACTTTGACATGACCGTGGTTCACGAACTGACGCGCCGCGAAAACAGTCGGCACTAATTTCGCGCGATACACGACAGCGTCCAAACGGCGCTCCAGCAGAC
>CAZDXI010000287.1:655-4316 GCA_964509095.1 uncultured Rhodobacterales bacterium | reverse complement strand
ACGAACTTGCCATTCGTGATGTCGACCTGACCACCGCCAAAGCCAACAGCGTACAATCCGTCTTTCAGATCGGCCACAATATCACCGGGGGCCGTGTCACCGCCGAGCATATAGGTGTTGGTCATACGCGGCATTGGGGCATGGGCGTAGCTTTCTCGTCTCCCGTTACCGGTTGCCTCGACCCCCATCAGGCGCGCGTTTTGCCGATCCTGCATATAGCCGACCAGCACACCATCTTCGATCAACACGTTCTTGCCCGAAGGTGTGCCTTCGTCATCCACCGAGATCGAACCGCGCCGATCCGGAATCGTGCCATCATCCAGCACGGTCACCCCGGGTGCTGCGATCTGTTGGCCCATAAGCCCTGCAAAGGCGGAGCTGCCCTTGCGGTTAAAATCGCCTTCCAACCCGTGACCAATGGCTTCGTGCAACAAGATGCCGGGCCAGCCGGGGCCAAGCACAACATCCATAACGCCCGCAGGCGCGGGTTCGGCGTTCAGGTTGATAAGTGCGACGCGAAGCGCCTCTCGGGCTTTGGTCTCCCAATCGCTGCGCTGCATCACACCATCGGCAAGCAGATACCGTCCGCCACCGCCCGCAGAGCCACTTTCGCGACGCCCGTTTTCTTCGACAATAACCGACACGTTGAGCCGCGTCATCGGGCGACTGTCCATAACCATGTGACCATCGGCGCGCAGGATCGCGACCTCTTGATGGCTGGCGGCGATTGTGGCGGACACCTGTACGACGCGGCGATCAAGGTCTCGGGCGAAGGCGTCGATCTCACGCAGGGTTTCGACTTTCACGCCAAAGGTCACGTCCGCGATAGGATCCTGATCTGTGTAGAGCTTGCGGTTGGTGGCTTGCGGCGCTTGTGCTTGTGTGCCGCCGCCATCGCCTACGGCCAAGCGGACTGTATCTGCGGCCCGGCGCAATGCGCTTTCGGTCATTTCGGTGGAATGAGCGTAGCCGACAGCTTCGCCGGAAACGGCGCGCAAGCCAAAGCCGGTTGCCGCGTCATAACTTGCCGTTTTGAGCCGCCCATCATCAAACACCAGCGCTTCGGACTTGCGCCGTTCAATGAACAACTCACCATCATCTGCACCTGACGTGGCCTGTTCCAGAACGCGCAAAGCGGCTTGTTTATCAAGGTCTTGGGCAAATGGATCAAACGCGGAATCCGTCATGACGGGCAACCTTTGTGCAAGGGGGAGGATGTCGGCAGAAGCGTCCGTTTGACGCAACAGAAACTCTTTATCTCACAGTAAGAATATGATTGTAAGCAGGCAGAATACAACGGTGCCCCGGCAAACGGGCCCGACAGTAGCCAACAGTGATCGACAACAGATCAGGACGACACATGAAAAAGCTTCTTAAAGGCAGCAGCCTGCTGGCTGCCTTCGCCGCCGCAGCGCCCGCATTGGCGCAAGACGATTCGCAACTTGTGGGTAAGCCAATCCCAGGTGGGATCGGGTTTCAGCCCGCCGCCACGGAACTGGCACGGGATTTGCAATGGCTGGATGACCTGATCCTTGTCATCATCACGCTGATTACTCTGTTTGTGACCGCGCTGATCCTTTGGGTCTGCGTGCGCTACAATCGCAAGGCAAACCCGAACCCATCCAGCTTCACGCACCATACGCCCGTGGAAATCGCATGGACCGTGATCCCGATTGTGATCCTTGTGGGGATTGGTGCAGCATCGCTGCCGATCCTGTTCAAACAGCAGGAAATTCCGGTTGCGGACATCACGATCAAAGCGACCGGGAACCAGTGGTACTGGACGCATGAATATGTGGACCACGGCTTTGAATTCGACAGCTATATGCTTGGTTCTGCCGCAACACTGGACGAGGATACACGCCCCGAAGATGCCAACGTGACGCCTGCCGTGTTTGACGAACACATGGCCGCCAAGATGGTTGATGCGGGCTACAACCCAGATGAATTCCTGCTGGCAACCGACACACAGGTTGTGATCCCCGTGGGCAAGACCGTCGTGGTGCAGGTGACGGGCTCTGACGTGATCCACGCATGGACCATTCCGGCGTTTGGCGTAAAGCAAGACGCCGTTCCGGGTCGTTTGGCGGAACTTTGGTTCGCAGCGGAAGAAGAGGGCCTGTATTTCGGTCAGTGCTCTGAGCTTTGCGGCAAGGACCACGCCTATATGCCAATCACCGTCAAAGTGGTGAGCGAGGAAGAATACGAAGTCTGGCTCGACGCTGCGATTGAAGAATATGCGGGCACGCCGCGCAATGTTCAGGTCGCGTCCAACTAAGATATCAATGCGCGCGGGCATGGCCTCGCGCGCTGTTTACGTTTCTACCCTAAACCCCTGAAACCGAACACAGATTGAACCTGATGACTGACGCAACAGAGATAAGCCGGGACTACGAGCCAAGCCTGGGCGACTATTTCGCGCTGCTCAAGCCGCGGGTGATGTCTTTGGTGGTGTTTACCGCACTGGTGGGCCTGCTCGCCGCACCTGTGTCGATGCACCCGATTGAGGCGTTTGCTTCGATTTTGTTTATCGCCATCGGGGCGGGGGCGTCCGGTGCTTTGAATATGTGGTGGGATGCAGACATCGACGCGGTGATGCGACGCACGTCACGTCGCCCGATCCCATCTGGCCGTGTGCAACCTGGTGAGGCTCTGGCCATTGGTGTGGGCCTGTCCGGCCTTTCGGTCATCATGCTGGGGTTGGCGGCCAATGTGTTGGCGGCGGCATTGCTGGCTTTCACGATCTTCTTTTATGCCGTCGTCTATTCGATGTGGCTGAAACGCTCGACCCCGCAAAATATCGTGATCGGTGGGGCCGCGGGTGCGTTCCCTCCGATGATCGGCTGGGTCTGTGCCACCGGGTCCATCGGTGTCGAAGCGTGGTTGATGTTCGCGCTGATCTTCATGTGGACACCGCCGCATTTCTGGGCTTTGGCGCTGTTTATGCGCTCGGACTATGACGATGCGGGCGTGCCGATGCTGACCGTCACCCACGGCCGTCGCAGCACCCGCAACCACATTCTTGTTTACACTGTCATCCTTGCGATCTTTGCAGTTGCGATGGCGGTGACCTCTGCTGGTGGGCCTCTCTATCTTGCGGCAGCGCTGGTGCTGAACACGTTGTTCCTGAAGGGCGCTGTCGATATCTGGCGTCGCGATGAAGACCAGTGCGAAGCCGATAACTTCAAGGTTGAGAAAAGCTTTTTCAAACTGTCATTGCTGTATTTGTTCCTACACTTCGGCGCGATCCTTGCCGAAGCGGCTCTGAAGCCTTGGGGCCTTGGAGGTTGGGCATGGCTCTAAGGCAGGAACACGAGCTGCATACGCGCCGCAAAGGGCGCAATATCGGCGTCGGCCTGCTTCTTGCCGGATTCATCGTGCTGGTGTTCGCTTTGACGTTCGTCAAAATCACCGGTGGCGATTTTGAGCCGCCACGTGCGGAGGGGTCAGAATGAAGAACATGAGCGGACCTCAAAAAACCGTGCTACAGACCGTTGGACTTGTTGTGTTCATGGGCGGTCTGGCTTGGGCATCGGTGCCTTTGTACGACTGGTTCTGCCGGGTCACAGGCTTTGGCGGCACGCCTCAAGTCGCCGCAGTCTCCACGGATGAGATTTTGGACCAGACTGTCACTGTGCGTTTTGACGCCTCGCTCGAACGC
>CAZDXI010000287.1:0-645 GCA_964509095.1 uncultured Rhodobacterales bacterium | reverse complement strand
ACTGCGCATCGGCGAAACCGGGCTGGCCTTCTACGAGGCCTACAACCCGACCGACAAACCTATTGCTGGGTCCGCCAGCTATAACGTACAGCCCTATTCTGCGGGCAGCTTTTTTACCAAGATCGACTGCTTCTGCTTTGAAGAGCAGGTGCTGGCCCCGGGTGAGCGGGTTCAAATGCCAGTGACCTTCTATGTCGATCCCGAAATGGTGGATGACCGCGAAGGCAAACACATCCACACCATCACACTCAGCTATACGTTTTACGAGATTGACCTGCCCGAGGAGTATGCCTCAGCAGATCAGTCCCGTGACACGGAAACGAACTGACGCGAGCCAAGAGGGACCCAAAAATGGCGCACGCAAAAAACCATGATTACCACATTCTAAACCCCTCCATCTGGCCCCTGCTTGGGGCTTTATCCGGGTTCGCGATGCTCGTCGGGGCCGTTTTTTGGATGCATGCAATCACACCATGGCTGTTCTGGGCGGGCTTTGTCGGCGTGCTTTACACCATGTTCGCATGGTGGTCCGAAGTGGTGAAAGAAAGCCATATTGGCGATCACACTCCGGTTGTTCGGATCGGCCTGCGTTATGGCTTCATCCTGTTCATTATGTCCGAAGTGATGTTCTTCGCGGCTTGGTTC
>CAZDXI010000286.1:0-4320 GCA_964509095.1 uncultured Rhodobacterales bacterium | reverse complement strand
TCATGCCGACAAGGTAGGATCCTTGGTGTTCCTGAAAGCCAATCAGCTGCACATTCGGCGGAACTTCGGGCATCCAACCGTCAATGTTGACGAATTTCGTGTCCGGGTAGTCACCGGCCACGGCGCCAACTGGGTCAGCAAAGGCAAAGCCAGTTGTGATTACGGGGTTTGCACCCGCTTCGGCAAACCGGCGCAGGGCCTGTTCACGTTGCGCTTCGGATTGCAGTTCGATCTCGCGGAAGGTGCCTCCGGTTTCTTCTGCCCAACGCTGCGCGCCGTTAAAGGCCGCTTCATTGAAGGATTTGTCGAACTTGCCGCCAAGGTCAAAAATCAGCGCCGGTTCAGCCAGAGCCGCCCGCGGACAGCGCCATGGCAGCCGCAGCACCAAGGAATTGCTTCATCAGGGTCATGTAGGTGTCTCCCAGTTTGTCGCGCGCGGTTTTGGCAAGCGCGCGTTTCATCATGGAATATTAAGGCCGCGAAGCGCCGGGAGGGTCAACCGATTCTTGGGGTTTAGGCATCGGTTGACGTGGCGGACGTCCAAGTCATGAGCAAAGCATCCTCATACCCGGTTGGCGTTTCGTAGTAGAGTTTGCGCCGGGAGACGGCCTTGAACCCCGCGCTTTTATACAGCCGGATGGCGGCTGTGTTGTTTTCGGACACTTCAAGGAAAATCTTGCTGGCATCTGCCTTTAACGCGTCCAGCAAACGGCGAGCTTGCCCCTGACGACGGGCACGTGGATGCACGCCGATATGGGTGATTTCGGCCTCTGGCGGAACGACCGATGCAAGCAGGAATGCATTATCCACGGTGTAAAGGCGATTGGCGGGCATGGAGAGCGAAAACTCCGCACGCTCCGGCGTAATGGGGGCATCGGGAAAGCACGCGTTGTGCAGGGCTGCGAGGTCCTCAGGCGTCATCCAGGATCACCGGTGGGGCGTCCCGCGGCGGGGCGGCGTCCGCAGCCCGCATGTAAAGAGGTGCGGGAGGTGGCAGGTCCTCGCCCATGCGCAACGTCGCGATCCGTGCAATTGCAGAGGCAGGTGCAAAAGCAGCCGGAGCATGTTCAGCGGACAGGCGCTCGGCCATCTTGGCCCCGAGCGTTCCGATACACTTCAATCCATCCACACGCTCAGTCACATCCGCAATGTCGGTGAAAAATGGGCCCGGTTCTCCGTATCCGAAGCGCTGAAAGTACCCCTTGTCCCGTCGCGCATCCAGACATGCCAGAACTGGACCCTCTGTGGCAAAGGCGAGCGCATCCAACAGCGACACACCTATCGCAGGAATACCGAGTCCCAAAGCAAGCCCGCGCGCTGCCGAAATACTGATCCGAATGCCTGTAAAGTTGCCGGGGCCGATCCCCACACCGATTGCATCAAGATCACGCCACGCAGCACCCCCTTCGGCAAGGACCTCCTCGTTCATGGGCATCAGCCGTTCGGCTTGACCCTTCTGCATGTTTTCATAAAGCGCACCAACGCAGTCTCCGTCCCGCATGAGGGCAGACCCACAATGGGCACCCGACGTATCAAACCCAAGGACCAGACTCATGATGCCGCGTTCAGGCGGTCGCGCGCACTGCCGGTCGTGCGGGGCAGGTCATCTGCCACATGAAGCCACGGCAGGGCTTTGTCTGCGTGGCAATGCAGAGACGGGGCCAGCTTTGCAGCCTGATCCAAGATACCAATGGGGAGGTAAACTTGATCCGGAAGGTAAGAAAATCGCGCAGTCAGAGCCGAGCCGCAGTCAGGGCAGTGGCGCCGATGAACACCGGGGCTGTGTTCGCGCTCTTCGATGTTCGGATTGATCGTAAGATCTGACACTGGGATTGCTGCAAAGGCGGGCAGGGGGGACCCTGTCCAACGGCGGCAGTCAGAGCAATGGCAATAGGCAACAACAAGCGGGTCTGTGTCTGCGGACAGGCGCACCCGTCCGCAATAGCATTGACCCGAAAGCCCCATCACACGGCGACCGGGCGCACCTCGGTCACTTCGGGGATATAGTGGCGCAGCAGGTTTTCGATGCCCATTTTCAGCGTCAACGTCGACGACGGGCAACCCGCGCAAGCGCCCTGCATATGCAGGTAAACCACCCCGCGCTCAAATCCGTGGAAGGTGATGTCACCGCCATCTTGTGCCACGGCAGGGCGTACCCGGCTATCGAGCAATTCTTTGATCTGGCCCACAACCTCAGCGTTCTCGCCTGTGTGTTCCGCGTGCCCGGAGGGCGCTGTTGCATCCCCAGTCATCACGGGCTGGCCGGACTGGAAATGCTCCATGATCGCGCCAAGCAAGGCGGGTTTCAGGTGGTCCCAGTCATTTGCTTCTGCTTTCGTCACGGTGACGAAATCGGTGCCAAAGAACACGCCAGTTACCCCATCAACGCCAAACAGGCGCTGCGCCAACGGGGACGCATCCGCCGCTTCGGGTGCAGGAAAGTCCGCCGTGCCGGTCTCCAGAACGGTCTGACCCGGTAGGAATTTCAGCGTAGCAGGATTTGGCGTGGATTCAGTCTGGATAAACATATCAGCGGCCCCTTTGCAGCATGTCCCAGATATGCGGATCGCATGCCGGGAAGTCAAGAGTTTGGAATCGTTCTAAGTCATCTCAGAACGGATCAGCGTTCGCACAAAACCGGGCGCATGATCTTGCGCACCGCATTTTCTGTGAGTGGAGCCGCTCCATCGGTCCCGCCACGATCGAAAAAGACATTGTTATTGTTCAGAAACCCGCGCAGGTACGCCGGTGAGGCTAGAAACCGGTTATCGTTCTGACCGTCCTCTGGCTTGATCACGATCCCGGCGAGGGTACGGGCGCGGTCCAGCAGCAACATCGATCCGTGCCGCGCGTTTGGCGCGCTCGCCCAAAGATAGGCCTTGCCGTTCAACCCCGGACCACTGGTTGCTTCCCGCACACGCGAGCGGAACGCGCGCAGGTCCTGATTGTCCGCGCGGTTTGAGGAATACCCAAGCACAACAACGTCATTACCCGACTCCAAGCTAAGGCGTGGGATGTCCACCCATGTATCGCTGCGGGCTTGTGACATGATCAGCGCCAGACCCTGCTTGGCGTCAAGGATGACGACCCGGGCCGGACCCATGCCTGCCAGTTCAATCGCGCGGCAACCCTTCACAACCGAAGCCGCCGTGATCAGATCGGTATGGTTCACAAAAAACGCATTGCCGGTGATCTTGCCGCGCCCTTTGCGGATGGGGCGGAACGTCGTGTCGGCAGTTGCCGTGCTGTCGTTATCAAAGGTGAAATCCGACCCCGTTGTCTTTGGTGCCGGTCGCGTGAGAGCGGCAAGCGTGCCGCCACGGGGCAGGGTCAACATACCCTGTTCGCCCTTCTGGATTGAGGCGATCATCACCCGTGCCCGCGCGGCATGTTCGTTGTTCCATTCCACGAGGGCGGTAACCAGACCGTCCCGCGCCTCTGTCGTTCGCATGTAAATGCCGCCACCGCCGTCCAGCGTGGCAGAGACGATCAGGCGATTGTCGCTTAGCGATTGGTAGGCCTTGTCGCGGCCCACATGGCGGGAGGTGACCGCATTGGCCAGCGTCAAAGCTTCAGAAATCGTTTGGGGCATGATGCGGATTTGCAGCCCCTTGGGCGCACTCACCAACGCTTCGCCGCGGCGGGAGCGCTGGGGTTGCATGATTTTCATGGGGGCTTGAAACGAGATGCCTTGGGAATTGATCATACGCCATTCCCGTGCGGCACGTTCCGCATCCCAGCGATTGGCCAGCTCTGCGATGTGCGCCCACGTCACGCGTGAACTGTTGTGCCGTTTCCGAGTCATATTGGACAAAGCAGATTGGCTGCCGCGCCCCCAAGCGCCGTCGAGCAGGCTGTTATAGTGGTTCTCGAAGGTCAGTGCGGCTTGCAGCACGCGCTTTTCCTGTGCGGAGAGTGCTTTTGCATCGAACTCGGCACGTGGATTGGTCTGCGCCAAAGCTGCGCCCGCAAAGAGGCAGAGGCAGAGAAGGGTGAGAATGCGCTGGAACATGTGCTGCGCCTTTCTTGTCGTTAGTCGTCGTCAGGTGATGGCTTCGAGCCGTTCTTTGCTGAGATCTCCGGGCACGATGGTGATGGGCACGGGCAAGGAACCCGCGCTGCGTGACATCTGTGTCACCAGCGGGCCGGGCCCCTTTTTGTCCGACCCGGCGCCCAACACGAGCACACCGATTTCGGAGTCCTCAGAGATCTGAGACATGATTTCATGCACGGGCTGACCTTCGCGGATGACCAGTTCAGGATCGATGTTCTGCTTCTCGCGCATCCATTTGGCAAAAACCTCGAAATGCACCTCAATGC
>CAZDXI010000285.1:0-4332 GCA_964509095.1 uncultured Rhodobacterales bacterium | reverse complement strand
CTTCGATGGCGGTGGCTGCGCGCTGCTGGGATTGCAGGGCAAAGGCGTCCTGATCCTCCCGCGTGATTTGATGCTCAGCGGCGACGTTCTCCGCTGTTACACCCATATGGCCTGTGCCGAAGGGACAATTCAAAGCACCCAGCATCATGTCGAGCGTACTAACATCGCCCATCTTCGCCCCAAACCGCTGCTGCGGCACGATGAACGGCGAGCGGGACATGCTTTCTGCGCCACCGGCGAGGCCAAACTCCGCATCGCCCATCGCCAGAGACTGAATGACAGAGACGATCGCCTGCGCACCAGACCCACAGAGCCGGTTCACGTTCATAGCCGGCGTCGTATCGGGAATGCCCGCCTCCATCGCCGCGACGCGGGACAGGTACATATCGCGCGGTTCGGTGTTGATGACATGGCCAAAAGTGACATGGCCGATCTGGTTGCCTTCCACCCCGGAGCGTTCCATCGCGGCCTTGGCAGCGGTCGCGGCGAGTTGACCGGGAGGCGTTGCCGCCAAAGCTCCGCCAAAGGTGCCAATCGCGGTGCGCGCGCCATCCAGAAGTACGATGTCTTGGGTCATGTTTCAGTCCTTATTCTTGCGTCTGGGCCGGGTGGGATCGGAGGCGAACGCCACTGGCAGGTCGTCAAACAGCGTAGGCTGGTCAGACGTCGATGTCATGGGGTCAAAACTTTGCATCCACGGCAACGTTGCGGCACAAGCGCCGCCCGGTTTCCAGGGGAAGTAGCCAAGCGCGCCCTTGGCCGGAATCGGGTCGACCATCTGCGCGTGTTGCAACACCAACCCCATCGGACCACCAAACCATTCACTGTCGGATTGATCGATGATGTCGACAACCTCCACTGTGCCAATGATCGCCCCGCGGGGCAGGTCTTCGGGACGTGGGCATTGCACCCCGTGACGTGCAAGCCGCCAGTACCCCCAGTGAAATTCATCCCGCTTCAAGCCCGCAGCAGCATGGATGCAGATCCGACCTGTCCGCATATTGCCCGACCGGATCGCGCCCCCGCTGCGATTTTCGATCTTCTTGTGCCCGGCGACGATGGCCCAGGCCCACGGCTGGCGCACGGACAAAGCAAGCGAAGGAAGGTCCGTCATGCCTTGCGTTCTGCGCGACGGGCCAGTTTAGCGGCTAGGTTTGGGCCAACTCCGGGACGGGACCAAGGACAAACCGCTATACAGATTGCGCAACCTTGATGTTCATTGAAGAACGGCAGGCAGGTGTCAAAATCCACATACCATTTTTCCTGTCCCCTCACGGTTTTCTTGTCCGGGAACAGAGCGTTCGGAGGGCAGGCATCTTCGCAGATGCGGCAGTTCTGGCAGAACCCATCAATCCCGTGATCGGCCTGTGGTGTCGGTGCAAATGGAGCATCGGTGAGCACAGCGGACAACCGGAACGAGGCCCCCATGTCCCGGTCAATGATTGAGCCGTGCTTGCCCAACTCGCCAAAACCACACGCCAGCGCGGGCGGGATTAGGACAAGACTGCCCGTCATCGGCCCGGTGACAGGCTCGGCGTCCCATCCTTGCATACGCAGCCAACCGGCAATCTTTAACGCGACCGCCATAGCGCGGTTGTACTGCACCATGACTTCCGCCCCAGCGCAGGCGTCCGGAGCCTGCGAAATCTCATCATAGTCGTGCTGAACACCCGCAACGATCACGCGGGATTGCGGGACGTGATGACCCGCATAAGTCCAGTCCGCGTTCATCTCCGCCACACCGATCTTCTCGCACTCCCCTTCGGTCGCAAAATCATCGAGCGCTTGGGTCCAGTCGTCCGGATCCCGGCTGACTTTCCGCGCGGCAAGTTCAGGCAGGGGCGCAGCCAGCATCTCCTGACGCAATGCCCGAGCGCTGCTGAATCGGGGATCATCCGGGTTCACCGTAAAGAACCAGCGCTGCATGTCCCCATGCGGAATGTCATCCGGGTTAGGCGCCCAATAGACCATGTCTGGACGCCGAAACTCCGGCTCACCCAACCCATTGATCGTATTGCCGGAAACGTCAGGACGCCTCGCGATCTGCTCGGGATCGGGTGTGAACGGGCGATGCGGATTTAGCATAGGCATAGGACCAGCCTAGCACAGATGCACTCCGCTTCGATCTGCAAATTCGGGATTTGCTGCGCAGCAGTCCCGATGGCGGGGCGCGGACAAATGCCAAGCCGGTTTGCGCGATGACAAAGTGGTTTCAACTATGCTGTGGCGTTCCGCTAGGTGCGTATTCATCGGTTCTGCGTCCGCCTCAGGCAAATTACGCCAGAATAAAGTCATCTGCCGTCAACTGAGCCGCGCTTATCCCGCGAACGAGGATGAAGTCTCTGTAGGAGACCATTTCGATCTGAACCGTATTATTGCCAATGTCTGTGATCCGATAGGCCGACATGAAGCGATCATTAGTGTCGATAAGATCGATACCGTCTTCGAAGTCCTGAATGCGGTCAATCGCGCCGTCTGGATCTCTATCACGCGAAAATGCCCCTAAGCCAAACTTGAAAACATCTGCACCACTGCCGCCATACAGGTAATCATTCCCGGCACCACCAATGAGTTGGTCATTGCCAGAGCCGCCTTCCAGAACGTCGTTTCCGGCTTCACCGCGCAAGTCATCATTTCCGTGGCCGCCTTCCAGATCGTCGTCCCCATCGCCGCCCATCAGCATATCCCTGTCTCTGTTTCCGCGCAGGAAATCGCGACCCTCAGAGCCGATCATGGCGTCACCACCTTGCCCTCCATACGCATAATCCGTGCCATAGCCGGTTCGGATCGCGTCATTGCCACCAAGGCCAAAGATCACATCATCGCCGGTGCGCCCAAGGAGACGGTCCGCTTCATTGGACCCGACCAGCCTGTCATTGCCGTCACCCCCGACGAGCCAGCCGCTCGCTGACCCTTTGAATTTCAGAACGTCATTCCCGCCGCCGCCGTCCAAGGTCCAACCCGTCCCCGAAGACACGACCATGAAATCGCCTGCGGAACTGCCGATGATCGTTTCGATGTTGTCGAGCGTGTCGCGCCCTGTCTCGGCGGAGCGCGCCACGCCGCGGTTCAGGTCAACAAAGACGGCTGCAGTCTGGGTCTCAAAGCTGACCGTGTCGATATCCTCTCCGCCATCAAAGCGTGAATTGCCCGCACCGGGCCGGAAGATATCGGTTTGCCCTTCACCCCGAAAGGTCATGGAAGCTTCACCTTCGACAAAGGTATCTCCGCCGCGCGACCCGACAACGGTTTCTATACCACGCAGTGTCTGGACCTCGCCGACCGACTTCACCAAGCCGCCGGCCAGCATATCCACATTAATTCCATCGTGAATGCTAAATCGCACAGTGTCATGGCCGCTGCCGCCATCGATCAGATCCGGGCTGGCGCCAGTGGTAATATCGTCATTACCAATGCCAGTCGCGATTACCTGCCGTGTTTACGCCAACATCGTTTTCCGTGCTCCAAAGCGCGATCTGGGAGAAGTCGAGGGCTTTGCCGGGACTATACAGATTTGCTGCATCGGGGGTTCTGACCTGTGAGATCGAATTGATCCAGAGCATGTATTGACCAAAGTCACCGATGTCCGGAAGCTTGTCCCCGTTCAAAGAGATCACGACTTCAACGGATTGGCTTCCTGGATCTTTCACATCCCAAATCGCAACGGTGGTGCGCTTTTTCTGCCAGAGCAGGTCGCTCACATAGATTTCGGAAGACGAAAATGAAACCTGCCTGGCAAGCGCCTCCCCATTGTCGTCCCATTCAAGCCGCCCCGACAAGAGTTCCGATTGCAGTGTCACGGCCAAAGACGCCGTACCTTCGGGATCAATCTTCTGATCATTGCCCAATTCGTCGACATAGGAGTAGGACACACTGCTCTCTTCCGGCGTGGTCAAATACAGCGTCGCCGGTTGCGCGCGTGAACCGCGGGTGCCGTAAAAATGTGCGGTCACATCCAGAGCATAGGTAGTCATCGATCCCCCACTAATTACCCGTCAAACCAATCAACTCCAAGCAGCTTGGGTGTGCCCTGATCGTGATCCGTATTGCCAATATATTCAAGGCTGAGGCCTGCCTCGCCAGCGCGCAGCGTCGTTTTCGCAGCATTTTCTGGATGGGGAACCGGGCCCGGCTTGCGACATGTACTCAAACCCAAGCCAATGCGGCCGCGAGCCTCTGAAAACAGCGGCGACTTCAATGCTAGTATTAATGGACGAAGATCATGAGGTGAGTAGATGGTTTGGTGCCCAGGAGAGGCACATAAACTCTATATCTTGATGCATCACCTCGTTTCCGTGACAACGGAAAGGCCATTAAAATAAAGCTTTCTCT
>CAZDXI010000284.1:0-4334 GCA_964509095.1 uncultured Rhodobacterales bacterium | reverse complement strand
TCCGCAAAGTTCAAAAACGTTCCACGTTCTCTAAACCCAAGATCATCGTTTGCGTGCCTCATGGGGCGACCCCTGTTGAAAAGCGCGCCATCCGGCAATCCGTGCTGAGCGCAGGTGCCCGCCGCGCTGGTCTGATTGCAGAGCCTATTGCCGCCGCGATTGGTGCTGGGATGCCAATCACGGATCCAACAGGCAACATGGTCGTGGATATTGGCGGTGGGACCACCGAAGTTGCGGTCCTGTCGCTGGGTGACATCGTCTACGCGCGCTCCGTTCGCGTGGGTGGTGACCGCATGGACGAAGCGATCATCAGCTATCTGCGCCGCCAGCAAAACCTTTTGGTTGGCGAAACCACGGCTGAACGCATCAAAACCTCCATCGGCACGGCGCGCATGCCGGATGACGGGCGTGGGACCTCCATGCAGATCCGGGGCCGCGACCTGTTGAACGGAGTTCCGAAAGAGATTGAAGTTACCCAAGCTCAAATTGCCGAAGCGCTCGCCGAACCGGTGCAACAAATTTGCGAAGCGGTCATGACAGCGCTGGAAACAACACCCCCCGACCTCGCAGCGGACATTGTGGACCGGGGTGTGATGCTCACCGGGGGCGGCGCGCTTCTTGGGGATCTGGACCTTGCTTTACGGGAACAGACCGGACTGGCTGTGTCCATCGCGGATGAATCGCTCAGCTGTGTCGCACTGGGCACAGGCAAGGCGCTGGAATACGAAAAACAGCTGCATCACGCGATTGACTACGACAGCTAACACTGATTCAGCTAGAATACCCAGAAACGGACCCCAAGGACCCATTCCTTAACAAGGGTATCGACAGTGGCAAGAGACAGGACATCCAGCGCAGACTATACCGCGCCGCTCAAGCGGTTGTTGCTTGGTGTGTGCCTGCTGATCCTGCTTGCGATCTTCCTCGTCTGGCGCATTGACAGCCCTCGGGTGGAACAGCTCCGCGCCAATATCGTGGACCGGATCGTGCCCAACATGGAATGGGCGATGGCCCCGGTGACCGGGACGGTGAACCTGTTCCGGGACTTCCAAAGCTATCAGAAACTGGCTGACCAGAACGCAGAATTGCGGCGCGAGCTGCGCCAGATGCGCGCCTGGAAAGAGGCCGCGATCCAGTTGCGCGACGAAAATGCACGCCTTTTGGATTTGAACAATGTGCAGCTTGATCCGCGCCTGACCTACATCACCGGGGTCGTTTTGGCCGACAGCGGTTCCCCGTTCCGACAATCTGTTCTGCTGAACATCGGAGCACGTGACGGATTGGTGGATGGCTGGGCCACGGTGGACGGGATCGGGCTTGTGGGGCGCGTCTCTGGCGTTGCGGAAAATACAGCGCGGGTTTTGCTACTGACGGATGCGAACTCTCGTGTGCCTGCGGTGATCCAACCTTCGGGCCAGCGGGCGCTGGTCGTTGGCGATAACACTGCCTTGCCCGGAGTAGACTTTATCGAAAACCGTGACGTGGTGCGCCCCGGTGACCGTGTGGTCAGTTCCGGGGATGGCGGCGTGTTCCCGGCTGGTGTGCTGATCGGCGCTTTGGAGGCGGAGCCGGGCGGGCGTCTGCGTGTGCGTCTGGCGGCGGATTACGAACGACTGGAATACCTGCGGGTGCTGCGCCATCACGGCACCAAAGCCGTGTCCGATGCCGGGGCCGTGATCCGTGACGGTGCACCTGTCAGTGCATCGATTGAGGCCTCTCCGGATGAGTAACATGTCCTCAACACGGCTGTGGTCCATGCGCGCGGTTTTTCTGGGCGTTACCTTGCTGGTGCTACTCGTCAACCTGCTGCCCTTGCAAACCCTGACGCGAGGCTGGACAGGCCCTGATCTCGTTTTTTGTTTCGCGCTTGTCTGGTGTGTGCGGGCGCCAAACTATGTGCCGCTGTTCCTGTTGGCGCTGGTGTTCCTGCTGGCCGACTTCCTTCTGTCCCGACCGCCGGGATTGATGGCCGCCCTGATGCTGCTGGCCTGTAACGATCTGCAGGCCCGCATGGCACGTAACCGGGATTCCGGGCTGCTTGCAGAATGGGTGCGGGCGAGCGTCCTGATCTTTGCCGTGATGCTTGCCTACCGGGTTGTGCTTGGCTTGCTGCTGGTGCCTGTACCGTCAATGACGCTTTTGCTATTGCAGGCCCTCGTGACAGCACTGTCCTACCCGATTATTGTTGGGGTATCGGCGCTGCTCTTTGGCGTGCGCCACAAAGGCTCTGGTGAGTTTGATCGGACAGGACACCGCGCATGAAACGTCCCCGCATAGATGTGGAAGCCACCCAACGGCGCCTGACCCGACGCGCGGCGATCCTTGGGGGCATGCAACTCGCCTTTGTGGGTGGGTTGGCGGCGCGGATGCAGTACCTGCAGTTGGATCAAGCGGATGAATTCCGCCTTCTCGCCGAAGAAAACCGCATCAACATCCGCCTGATTGCCCCGGACAGGGGGGAGATTTTTGACCGCAACGGCGTGCAATTGGCCCGCAACGTGCCATCCTACCGTATCGTGATCGTTCGCGAGAACGCGGGTGACGTGGACACAGTGATCCACCGCCTGCGCCAGCTTGTGGATTTGGATGAAGAAGAGCTCGACGACGCACTGACCGAGATGCGCCGCTCCGCTCCCTTCTTGCCCGTGACCATTGCGGACAATGTTAGTTGGGAGACCGTCTCCCGCGTTTCTGTCAACGCACCCGCCCTGCCCGGTATCACACCTGAAGTCGGTCTGACCCGGTTTTACCCGTTTGGGTCGGACTATGCGCATGTGCTCGGCTATGTCGGCCCTGTGTCCGACTACGATCTGGAAAAAATCGAAAACCCGGATCAGCTCTTGCGCATCCCGCGATTTCAGATCGGAAAAGTCGGAGTTGAGGCCAAACAGGAAGATATCCTGCGCGGTAAATCCGGGGCCAAACGGGTCGAGATCAACGCCTCTGGCCGAGTCATGCGCGAGCTGTCGCGTCAGGAGGGCACCTCTGGCGCAGATATCCAGCTGACCATCGATGCCGAGCTTCAAAGCTATGTTCAAGCGCGTCTGGGCGAGGAAAGCGCCTCTGCCGTGATCATGGACGTGGAAACTGGGGATCTGGTTGCGATTGCGTCCTCGCCCACCTTCGATCCGAACCTGTTCGTGCAGGGTATCTCCGTCGGAAATTACAAGGATCTGACGGACAACAAATTTCGCCCACTTGCGTCAAAGTCGGTGCAGGGGACATATCCTCCGGGATCGACCTTCAAAATGATCACCGCCATGGCCGGGCTCGAAGCAGGCATCATAGGACCGGACGATACCGCGTATTGCCCCGGTCACCTCAAGGTTTCCGGGCGGCGGTTCCACTGCTGGAAACGGGTCGGGCATGGTTGGGTGGACCTGCAAAACTCTCTCAAGCAAAGCTGCGATGTTTATTACTATGACCTCGCTGTGAAAGTCGGGATCGAAAATATCACAGAGATGGCCAACCGCTTTGGCCTTGGCATCCGTCATGACCTGCCCATGTCCGCCATTGCAAAAGGACTGACCCCCACCAAAGAGTGGAAAGCCACCAGCTATGGTCGGGATTGGGTTGTGGGTGACACGGTAAACGCCTCTATTGGGCAGGGGGACATGCTGGCCTCGCCCATGCAGTTATGTGTGATGACCGCGCGTTTGGCGACCGGGCGCTCTGTCACGCCACGCCTGATTAAGACGCTGGATGGGGTGGAAACCGCCACTGGTACCGGCGAAGACATGGGCATGAACCCCAACAACCTGCGCAAGATGCAACGCGCCATGTATGAGGTCGTGAACAACCGCCGGGGCACGGCTTATCGGTCCCGCATCATTGCGGATGGGATGCGTATGGCCGGAAAAACTGGCACGTCACAGGTGCGCAACATCACCGCCGAAGAGCGCGCACGTGGCGTGATCCGCAACCGAGATCTGCCTTGGGAACGGCGTGACCATGCGCTGTTCGTGAATTTTGCCCCCTATGACAATCCGAAATACGCCGTGGCTGTCGTGGTGGAACATGGCGGCGGCGGCTCCACAGCGGCGGCGCCCATCGCGCGAGATATCACCTTGCAGGCGCTTTACGGCGGCGAGCCACCTCTTGAGGCCTATCCCAAAGGCGACCGCGCCCGGATCGAGGCGCAGCAAGAGCGCTTGCGCGAAGTTCGTCCCATCGCGCGCGGCGTCGGCAGTGTCGAGGAACAAGCGTGAGTTATCTCGAATACACGGTCAAAACGGTCCCTGCGGGTGCTCGGAAACTGCTGTTCCTGAACTGGCCTTTGGCGTTGCTGCTGGCGACCGTTGCAGGGGTTGGGTTCCTGATGCTCTATTCTGTGG
>CAZDXI010000283.1:0-4339 GCA_964509095.1 uncultured Rhodobacterales bacterium | reverse complement strand
AAGGATAACTCCGTCCAATCGCCGCTGGTCCAAGCCGTGTGAAGACGCTTCCATCGACGCATGGGTGATCCCCGCGCGGGTCGCATTGGCAAGGGCGCGGTGCAGCGTGATCGGTTCCGGAGTTGTATGCGCCAAAGGAGCTGTCCACGCACCTTCGACACCGGTGGTACCGAGGTTCACTGCCTCAAGTCCCATCTCAATCCAAATCTGACGCACGAAAGTAGAGACAGAGGTTTTTCCGTTCGTGCCGGTCACGGCAACCATCGTGCCAGGTTGCGCGCCAAAGAAAAGCGCAGACGCCCGGGCAAGGGCTTCGCGGGGGGCATCGGCGATGATCAAGGCTGCGTCGGAAGCGGCAAGGTCAGTTTCTGCAATCTTCGCGCCCTGTGCATCCGTCAGAATGGCGCTCGCGCCCATACGCAAGGCATATGTGATAAATTCCGCGCCATGCATGCGCGTGCCGGGCATGGCCGCAAATAAGAAGCCATCTTTCACATCACGACTGTCGACAGCGAGGCCGGTGATGGTCGGATTCGCACCGGATTGCGCCCGCAATCCCAGCTCTGCCAATGGTTTGGCCTGCTCACCCATCTGCCCGCTCTGCCCCTTATTTCGTGGCGCTTTGCGCGAAACTATACCATCCCTGCTCCGCGCAACAAGCGGCGCGGGGGCGTTTTCTTTACAAAAGAACGCGGTCGGAAAACTTCAGAAACTGACCGGGCTCCAAGGCTATTGATTGGCGCCCGTATAGACCGCGTCTGTAACGGAAACCGGTGGCGCTTTGGGACGCAACCCCAGGAGTGGTGCGATGCGTTGCACCATCTGCGCGGCCACGGGCACTGCGGTCCAACCGGCGGTGCGACGTGGCTTGTCGCCAGAGGTTTCCACCGGCTCATCCAAAGATACCACCAGCACATAACGCGGCTCGCTCGCCGGGAAGAGAGCAGCGAAGGTCGCGATGACCTTTTTGTCGTAATACCCGCCCGTGCGCTTGGGCTTGTCGGCCGTGCCAGTCTTACCCGCCATTTCATACCCCGGCACTTCGGCCATGCTGGCCGTGCCTTCGGTCACCACCGCGCGCAGCATCTGTCGCGCGGAACGTGCGGCGCGTTCGCTCATCACACGCACGCCTTCAACCGGACCGTCCTGTTTCAGGATCGTAGGGCGCACATATTTCCCGCCATTTGCCAGCGCGGCATAGCCCGCTGCCAAGTGCATTGGCGACGTGGAAATGCCGTGACCATAGGAAATCGTGACAGCGCTCAGGTCCGTCCAATGCTTGGGCAACAACGGATCACCGGTTGCGGCTTCGACGATTTCGAACGGGGTTTCTTCCAGCAAACCAAGATCTGCAAACAACTGCTTTTGCCGCTTTGGACCGATCATCAAGGCCATGCGCCCCGTGCCCCGGTTGGAGCTTTTCACGATGATCTCTTTCACTGACAGATCGCCATGACGCTTGTTCTGGAACTCGCCAATCGTGTGGCCATGCAGCTTCAGCGGCTCGTCCGTGTCAAACATCGTGTTGATGTTCACCAACCCCAGATCGACGGCCTGCGCAGCTGCAAAAATTTTGTAAACCGAGCCGAGTTCATACACCCCCTGAACCGATCGGTTGAACAGAGGGCTGTCGCTTTGGTCCCCTTCCGTCAGCGGGCGCGGACGGTTGTTGGGGTCAAAATCCGGAAGCGAGACGACCGAAATCACTTCGCCCGTATGCACATCCATCAGAACGGAGGTCGCACCCTTGGCGTTCATGATTTTCATGCCACCATAAAGCACACGCTCCGCCGCCGCTTGCACTGTCAGATCCAGTGACAGTTTCAACGGCGCATTGCCATTGGCGGGATCACGCAGGTAGTCGTCGAATTTCTTTTCAACGCCAGCGATGCCGATGACTTCAGCAGCAAGCACGCCTTCTTTACCATAAGACGCACCACCCAGAACATGCGCCGCAAGTTTGCCGTTGGGATACAGACGCATATCGCGCGGACCAAACAGCAAACCGGGTTCACCGATCTCGTGCACGGCCTGTTTCTGTTCGGGGCTGATTTTCCGTTTGATCCACAGGAACTTACGCGATCCGGTGAAATCCTTAATCAGGCGTTCTTCGTCCAGATCGGGGAAGATGTTGACCAGCGCCTTGGCCGCCTTGATCGGTTCGATCATCTGGGGCGGCTGGGCATAAAGCGCATGCGTTTCGAAATTGGTCGCGAGGATACGCCCTTCGCGATCTACGATGTCAGCCCGCGCAGCAGAGATATGTGCGCCGGGCGCAGAGGCACGCGGCTCCACCGGTTCGGACGTTGCCAAAACACCCATGCGCGCGCCCACAACGGAAAACGCGCAGAAAAAGAAGACGCCCAGCACCAGCAGTCGGCCTTCCGCGCGCGCGCGGGTTTCATCGCGCATCTGTTCATGGCGCAGGCGGACGTTTTCCCGTTCAATCGCGTCAGGGTTTTCCCCCTTGCGACGCGCTGCAAGGATCCGGGCCAAAGGACGAAGGGGTGTGCGGATCATGGCTGCGTCTCCCCTTCGTTGAGGGAGGACACTTCGACCGGATCGGTCACCGGCAATTCGGGTGGCGGTGGAAACGCGACTTGATCCACCAGACCGAACTGGTCGGGACGCAACGGCAGCAATTGCAGGCGTTCAAAGTTCAGTTCCGCCAGCTCACGCAAACGGTCAGGGCGGTTCAGATAGGCCCATTCGGCCTTCAGCACGGTCAGTCGTTCATGGGCCTCACGGATTTCGATGTGCAGTTGTTCGGTCTCTTTCAAAGCCAGTTGGGTCGCGTAGTTTTCGCGGTAAGCCCAGAAGGCAAGGCCGACAACAGCCAGCGACGTGAGGATGTAAAGCACTGTTCTCATTGCATCATTCCTGAAACCTGAGGCATCGCAATCTGTTTGGCGTCCACGTTGCCCGCGGGCGCATCGGTGCGGCGCGCCACACGCAACCGCGCCGAGCGTGCACGGGGATTGGCCGCGATTTCGGCATCACTGGGGTTGATCGCTTTCTTTGGGGTCAGCACAAACTGCGCCGGGACGGCCTCCGTTTCCGGGGCATAGCGGTTGGCACGACCACCCCCGCCAGAGCGCGCAGTGAGGAAACGTTTGACCATCCGATCTTCGACTGAATGAAAGGTGACAACGGCCAGTTGTCCACCGGGCGCAAGCGCACGTTCGGCGGCCATTAACCCACGCCAAAGCTCACCGTATTCATCATTCACCGCGATGCGGATCGCCTGAAAGCTGCGGGTCGCGGGGTGAGATTGTCCGGGTTTGGCGCGCGGCAAGCAGCCTTCGATCACTTCGGCCAACGCCAGCGTTGTGGTGATGGGCCGGGCCTTCATAATCGCGCGCGCGATGCGGCGGGAGGCACGTTCTTCGCCGTAATGATACAGGATGTCGGCCAGCACAGCTTCGTCGGCGCCGTTGACTAAGTCTGCGGCAGAGACGCCATCCTGCGACATACGCATGTCCAAGGGGCCGTCTTTCTGGAAGGAAAAGCCGCGTTCTGCACGATCAAGCTGCATGGAACTGACCCCAAGATCGAGCACAACACCATCCAAAGCGTCGGCATAAGTGTCGAGTTCGGAAAACACGCCCTGCTGCATCCGAAGCCGGTCGCCATACTCAGACGCCCAATCTGCGGCGAGCTCAAAGGCCAAAGGATCACGGTCCACAGCAATCACAATGTCCGCCCCCGCGTCCAGCAATGCCCGCGTGTAGCCCCCGGCCCCAAACGTCCCATCCAGCCACGTGCCGGAGATGGGCGCGCAGGCGTCAAGGATGGAAGTGATGAGAACAGGTACATGTGGCCCCCCAGCCGCCATCTTACAGGTCGACCTCGTCGAGATAGACGCTTGGGTCCACGGTCGGATCGAACTCTTCGTCTTCCAACCCACCGGAGATCGACGCGTCATAGGCGTCAGGTTCCCAGATTTCGAACGTATCGCCGGAGGCGACGAACTTTGCCATCGCGCTCAGGCCGATTTTATCGCGCAGTTTGGCAGGCAGGACGATGCGGCCCGTGTCATCAACGACGGTTTCAATGGATTGCGCGTTATACAGACGCTCCATCGCTTTACGTTTGGCAGATCCGCGTGGATGGCGGGCGATCTTTTCGTCCACTTCATCCATGGCCTCAATCGTGAAGCCTTCGAGGAAGGTTCGTTTGTCGTCGCCATATACGATAATCAGTCGGGGCGGGACGTCATCGCGCCAATCAGGATCGCAGGCTTCGATCACACGACGAAACGAGGCCGGGATAGACACCCTGCCTTTACCGTCGACCTTGTGGTCGCTTTCGCCTCTGAACCTGCGTGCCACGCCAGTTC
>CAZDXI010000282.1:0-4345 GCA_964509095.1 uncultured Rhodobacterales bacterium | reverse complement strand
GCGTATGGTCGATGGGGGGGGCTGGGGGGGGCGGGGGGCAGGGCGAATACGCGCCCGCGGGTGGGGGGGGCGGGGGGCGGCCCGGTGGTGCCCACCGGGCGATGTGCCCTGAACGAAGATTTGTGACGGTCGAATGGGAGTGGTTTGAGGGGCGACTACCACTCAATCCGCTGTCGATCCCGGAAGAACCCACCCGTGGGGCCGTCATCGGGGAGGCGCGCGAGCCAGAGGGGGGTGTCGGCACCCTCTTCGGGGGTCAAGGGGGCCTCGGCACCGCCCATCGACGTGTGGACCCAGCCGGGGCAGCAGGCGTTGACTTTGATGCAAGGATCAAGGTCACGGGGCAGCACATGGGTGAGCGCGTTCAGGGCGGCTTTGGCGATGCCATAGGCGCCGGGACCGTCCAGTCCTTCGGCGAAACTGCCCCAGCCGGACGAGAGGTTCACGATGCGACCAAAGCCACGCGCCTCCATATGCGGACGGCAGGCGCCGATCAGGTGGTAGGGGGCGTGCAGCATGACCTGAAGCGAGGTTTCAAAGCCGATGGGGTCTTCCATCAGCGAGTTTTCCATCAGGACGCCCGCGTTGTTGATCAATACATCGACGCCATCAATCTGCATCAGGGCCGAGGCGAACGTGTCCGGATCCTCAAGATCCAGATGCACCCATTCGCACCCCAGATCAGCCGCGGCGCGGCGCGCTTTGTCGGGATCGCGCGCGCCGATGATGACACGGTGATCCGTGCGCAACCCGGCGGCTATGGCGCGGCCAATGCCTCGGTTCGCACCGGTGACGAGGGCGGTTTTGGGGGCTTGCATGGGGAGGTGCTCCTGTTTGGCCCCGCTTGTGAAATGCGCGTGTGCCTAGCGGACCTTGAGCGTCGCCAGACCAATCATCGCGAGGATCAGCGAGATGATCCAGAAACGGATGACGATTTGCGGCTCGGCCCAGCCTTTTTTCTCGTAGTGGGGATGGATCGGGGCCATCAGAAACACCCGCTTGCCCGTGCGTTTGAAATAGAGCACTTGAATGATCACCGACAAGGCTTCGACGACGAAGAGGCCACCGACGATGGCGAGCACGATCTCGTGCTTAGTCGCCACAGCAATTGCCCCGAGCGCGCCACCAAGGGCCAGAGACCCCGTGTCCCCCATGAACACGGCCGCAGGCGGCGCGTTGTACCAAAGGAAGCCAAGACCGCCCCCAAAGAGCGCGGCACTGAAGATCAGAATTTCACCGGTTCCCGGGACGTAGTGGACATCGAGGTATTCGGTAAAGTCGACCCTGCCGACCGCGTAGGCGATCACTCCAAGCGTCGACGCGGCGATCATCACGGGCATAATGGCAAGTCCATCCAAACCGTCGGTGAGGTTCACCGCGTTGGCCGCACCCACGATCACAATGATCGCGAACGGGATGAACAGCACCCCCATATTGATCAACACGTCCTTGAACACCGGCAAAGCAAGGCGAAACTGCAGATCGTCAGGATGCGCAATCGACGCGGCATAAGCCGCAACACCGGCGATCAGAAACCCCAGCAAAAGCCGCACCTTACCGGGCACGCCTGCGGTGGTTTGCTTGGACACCTTGGCATAGTCATCGGCAAATCCGATCAATGCGAAGCTCACCGTGACACCAAGTACGATCCACACAAACGGGTTGTCCCAGCGCGCCCAGATCAGGGTGGAGGTCAGAACCGCACCGACAATCAGAAGGCCACCCATCGTCGGTGTACCGGCTTTGACGAAATGGCTTTCCGGGCCATCATCCCGGATCGGCTGGCCTTTGCCTTGACGACGACGCAGCACATTGATCAGGGGTGGGCCGAACAAAAAGCCAAAGATCAACGCTGTCAGAAACGCGCCCCCGGCCCGGAACGTGATGTACCGGAAAAGGTTGAAAAAGTCGCCCCCATCCGAGAGGGCTGTCAACCAATAGAGCATGTTACCTGTCCCAACGCATTATGTAGTGTCACTCGTCTGCGCTCCCGCATGACCCATTTTCCGGATCGCGTCAACGATCTGCGCCAGTTTCATGGACAGCGAGCCTTTGACCATCACGACGTCGCCACTGTCGAGCTTGCCCCGCAGATCAGCTGCGAGCTCGGCGCTTGTCTCGTACCAAAGCCCGCGCTTGTCGTCCGGTAGGGCGTCGTAAAGATGCTTCATCAGGGGGCCGATACAATGCACACGATCCAGCACCGCAACGCTGGGCAGGTCAGCCAAGCCCGCATGCAAGTCCGCTCCAGTGGGCCCGAGTTCCTTCATGTCACCGATGATGGCAATACGCCGTCCCTTGGATACCCGGCCCACGCCGTCTTGCACTGTCGCGGCGGCCAGAACTTCCAACGCGGCGGCCATCGACGTCGGGTTCGCGTTGTAGGATTCATCGATAAGCTGAAGGGTCATATCCTCATCAACCACGTCCAGAGCAATCGTTTCGCGCACGCCACGGCCCACATAGGGCGTCCAGCGCCCAAGGCTTTGGGTAGCAAGAGCAAGGTCGGCTCCCATCAATTCTGCTGAGGCCAACGCGCCCAGAGCGTTCATCGCGAAATGCGTCCCCGGAGCGGAGAGTTTGAACAGGATTGGCACGCCATCATGTTCGGCTTGAACGACAGTGACGTCATCTGCGATCTGCACGTCTTTTAGAATGTAATCAAAGCCATGGCGGCCAAATCCGATCTCGCGACGCTTCATGTCATGGGCTTTGGCGAACAAAATGGCCGAAGTCTCGAGATCGCAGTTCAGAACTGCGACACCGCCCGGCTCTAACCCTTCAAGGATGCTGGCTTTTTCCACCGCGATCCCGGTGATATCGTCGAATGCTTCCAGATGCGCGGCTGCAACGGTTGTAATCAAAGCCACGTTGGGCCGGGCGAGTTTGGCAAGCGGTGCAATCTCTCCGGGATGGTTCATGCCGATTTCGATCACGGCAAATTCCGTGTCCTGTGGCATCCGCGCCAGCGTTAGCGGCACGCCCCAGTGGTTGTTGTAGGACGCAACAGAGGCGTGCACGCGCCCCTGATCGCCAAGAATGGCGCGCAGCATTTCTTTGGTGGAGGTCTTGCCGACCGACCCCGTGATGGCAACGACTTGGGCGCTGACCTCAGCGCGGCGCGCACGGCCAAGCGCTTCGAGTGCAGCCAGAACATCGTCAACGATCAAAAGCGGTGCTTCCGGCTCCACGCCGTCGGGAACGTGCGCGACAAGCGCCGCCGCAGCCCCGGCCTCGAAGGCTTGTGCCACGAATTCATGGCCGTCGCGAACGTCCTTCAAGGCCACGAACAAGTCACCGGGTTGCAATGTGCGCGTGTCGATGCTGACCCCGTTGGCCTGCCAAGGTGTCGTGACCTTTCCGCCCGTTGCCGCGGCGGCTGCATCGCTTGTCCAAAGGCTCATAACGTCTCTCCATCCAGCGCCGCCACTGCGATGCTGGCCTGTTCCACATCGTCAAAAGGCAGCACATCATCGCCGATGATCTGGCCTGTTTCGTGCCCCTTGCCGGCGATCAGCAATGCATCCCCCGGCTCTAATGCGTCGACGGCACGCAGGATTGCTTCGGCGCGGTCCGCGACCTCGGTCGCCTCCGGGCAGCCTTCCATAACAGCAGCACGAATGAACGCCGGATCTTCGCTTCGCGGGTTGTCATCGGTGACAAAGACCACGTCACCCTCGCGCGCAGCGGCTTGCCCCATCAAGGGGCGCTTGCCCGCATCGCGGTCGCCGCCTGCGCCAATCACCGCAATCAGACGCCCCATCACATGAGGACGCAGTGCGGCCAGAGCGGTTTCCACCGCATCCGGGGTATGAGCATAATCGACATAAACAGCCGCCCCATTGGCACGGGTCGCGGCCAGTTCCATGCGACCCCGCACCGTTTTCAGGTCTGGCAATGTATCGAACACTTCTTGCGGGTCCGCGCCACAGGCGATCACCAGTCCTGCTGCGACCAGCACGTTTTCCGCCTGAAAATCTCCAACGAGGTTGAGCCGCGTCTGATAGGTCTTGCCCTGAAACGCCACACGTAATTCTTGCCCGGTGGCATCCATGCGCTGTGCAACAAGATGAATGTCCGCGCCATCCCGCCCGACCGAGATCACGTCCTGCCCCCGCGCCGTGGCAATCGCCAGCATGTCAGGGCCACGCACATCATCAATGTTGATGACCGCGATCCCGTCTTCGGGCAGAACGCGGGCGAACAAGGCGGCTTTGGCGTCGAAATAGGCCTCGAACGTCTGGTGGTAGTCCAGATGATCTTGCGTGAAATTCGTGAACCCCGCGGCGGCCAGCGACACACCGTCCAGTCGGCGCTGATCAAGCCCGTGGGACGACGCCTCCAT